>NZ_BRXR01000001.1:3160500-3461500 GCF_026012015.1 Clostridium omnivorum
TTGAATATCTTGCAGTTAGGAAAATGAGTAATTCTCTTAAAGGACCAATAATATGTCTTGTAGGTCCTCCAGGAGTCGGTAAAACCTCAATAGCAAGGTCAATAGCAAAAGCATTAAATAGAAACTTTGTTAGAATGTCTTTAGGCGGAGTAAGAGATGAGGCGGAAATAAGAGGTCACAGAAAGACTTACGTTGGTGCAATACCAGGTAGAATAATATATGGAATGAAACAAGCAAAGTCTAAAAATCCATTATTCCTATTAGATGAGATAGATAAGATGAGTAATGATTTTAGAGGAGACCCAGCAGATGCGCTACTTGAAGTTTTAGATTCAGAGCAAAATAGTACTTTTAGAGATCACTACTTGGAATTGGATTTTGATTTGTCAAAAGCACTTTTTGTAACCACTGCTAACAGCTTAGAAACAATTCCAAGACCTTTACTAGATAGAATGGAAATAATTGAAGTCTCAGGTTATACTTATGAGGAAAAATTCCATATTGCTAAGAATCATCTTATACCAAAACAATTAAAGGAGCATAATATTGAAAAAGATATTATAACCTTTGCTGATAATTCAATATATAATGTGATTGAAAATTATACTAGGGAATCAGGTGTTAGAAGTCTAGAAAGAAAATTGGCTACTCTACTTAGAAAAGCCATTGCTGAGATGGTTGAAAAAGATAAAAAGAATATTAACATTACATCAAATCATGTGAAGAAGTATTTAGGACCAGCTATTTATACCTTTGAAAAAGCAGATAGGGAAGATAAAATTGGTGTAGTCACTGGTATGGCTTGGACTGGATATGGAGGAGATACTCTTCCAGTAGAAGTAACAGTAATGCCAGGTAATGGAAAACTTGAACTTACTGGTCAATTGGGAGATGTTATGAAGGAATCAGCTAGAGCTGGATACAGCTATGTTAGAGCAAATGCAGAGAAGTATGGTATAAATCCTGAATTTCACAAGGATAAGGATATACATATACATGTACCAGAAGGTGCTGTTCCAAAGGATGGTCCGTCTGCTGGGGTTACAATGATTACAGCACTTGTTTCAGCACTAAGCAACAGAAAGGTAAGACATAATGTAGCTATGACTGGAGAAATAACACTTACAGGTAGAGTACTTCCAATAGGTGGTTTAAAGGAAAAGACTTTAGCAGCATATAGGGCTGGTATAGATACAATTATCATACCTAAGGAAAATGAGAAGGACATGCTTAAAATACCAAAGACTATAAAAAGTAAACTTACATTTATATTAGCAGATAAAATTGATATAGTTTTAGAAATGGCACTTTTATAGGAGAAATATTATGGAGATAAAACAATCTGAATTTATAATATCTGCGGTTAAGCCACAGCAGTACCCTACTGATAACAGGTGTGAAATAGCTTTTGTAGGAAGGTCAAATGTTGGAAAATCATCTTTGATAAACAGTCTTACAAATAGAAGAAAGCTAGCAAAAGTTAGCGGCACTCCTGGAAAGACAAGGCTTATTAATTTCTTTCTAATTAACAGTAGCTTTTACCTAGTAGATTTACCTGGCTATGGTTATGCTAAGGTTTCTAAGACCGAGAAGGCAAGTTGGGGGAAAATAATCGAAACTTACTTAGTTAAAAGGCCACAGTTAAAAAAAGTAGTTCTATTAGTAGATTGCAGGCATAAACCTACTGGTGATGACATAATGATGTATGAGTGGATTAAACATTATGGATATGACATAGCTATTGTTGCAACTAAAAGCGACAAGCTTACAAAAAATGAATTAGTCAAGAGTGAAAAACTAATAAGGGAAACCCTAAAGCTTGAAAAAGAAAAAAGAATTTTTTATTTTTCATCTTTAAGTAAAAAAGGGAAAGAAGAGCTGTTAGATAATTTGTTCGATATTTGTGAAGATATACAAGGATAATAGTTAAATGCATAAACAAAGGCAGGGTGATATTAGGAAGCACTCTGCTTTTGCATATATGGTGAATATGGGGGTTATTATGAAAATTTTACAGGATGTCTTGATTTTATTATTGGTCTATTTTCCACCACTTGCTATATCTATAGTGGGGCTTCGAAAAAGGGAGGTCAATATTTTTTTACTTGGAGTTTTATCAATTATTTATGTTGGTATAACTTTATTTACAGGGACTCAGAATCTTATTCCTTTTTTATTTGTATTACTTAATATAAGGTTAATGAGAACCAATAAAGAAAACGTTGGAATTATGGGAAGTGACAGCTATTATGAATTTGGATTTAGTATAAAAAAATTTAAGTTTTTAGAGGGACTAAAATATTCCGGAATTTCATATGCTATCACATTTGCACTTTCACTAGTTCTTTCAATACTTATATATATACTTAAAATTGATTTGAAACAGCAGCAGATTATAACTGAACTTATGAATGTTCCTTTAAACAAATTTATTTTTATGGTACCAATGATGGTGATTTTTGCTCCTATACTAGAAGAATATATTTTTAGGTGGCTATTGTTTGAGAAGATTATTTCTAAGAGAATCGGTATTATAAGTGGGGCAATAGTATCAAGCATGATTTTTGCTCTGGTTCACTTTAACATTAGATCCTTTATTATTATTTTTGCACTAGGGCTAATAAATTGCTACTTAATAGAAAAAAAAGGATATTGGTATGCAGTCTTTAATCACTCTATATTTAATTCGGTTACTGTAATAGCGATGTTATTACAAAAAACAATAGGCTAATTAAAATAGCCTATTTTTTTGTGTCAAATTTTCAAGTAAGGAATAGTATATATTAGAACACTAAAGATGTAAGAATCTTCTGAGAGAGGAAGTGATGCTATGAACAAACCCAACAATGAGGTAGCAATTACTGGGTTTGGAGGATCTGGAAGTGGTGGCTTGTTTGGAAGCAGCTGGATAATATGGATTCTGGTTATAATTGCTGTTTTTGGCTTTGGAAATGGCAATAATGGCTTTGGGAATTTTGGTAACTTTGGCTTTGGAGGCTGCGGTAACGACAGGCATCATCACCATCACCATCATCATCATAAAAATAATAACAACTTCTTCTTTGGCAACAACTGGTGGTTTGTTATTATAATAGTCGCAATATTATTCCTGGTTACTGATGGTAATGGAGGTTCAAACACAAATATCATTAACGTTGATACTGATGATAATGAAGATTAACGGGAACATAAGCTTAAAAATAGTATATTGGGACCATAACCCAGATAATAAGGGGGGTTTTTGTTTATGAGTAGAAAACATCATGAATGCAAGCGCGAAGAGAATAAATGCGATACATCATTTTTTGGTAATTCCGGAAATTGTTGCTGCAGCTTTCCAACATTAATCATATTAATACTAATAATCCTTCAATTTAACAAAAATAAAGGCTTTGGATTTAGTAGTGATTCTAGTGAGGAATGTGAAGAGGACTGCGGTTCTGGCCATCAATTAATTGATAATAGTATTCTGTTTATCATAGCACTTTTCTTCTTAGCATGCTGCAATCCATGCAAAAGATTTTAATTTGATTTAGGAGGGTATAATAACCCTCCTTATTATAAAAGAAGGAGTGGTGGTATGGGCAAGCATAGGAAAAAACATAATAAGAGAAATGGGCAAAGAACTGCTAGTCCTAACTATTTTAATCCAGAAAATTTAAATGATATTAGCTCATTGCTAAATAATGTTGATGTGAATCAACTAGCTAGTATGCTAAATAACATAGATATAAGTCAAGTTTCATCAATGCTATCTGGATTAAATTCCGGTGGAAGTGGAAATGAAAATGAGAGTCGCGATTATAATCAACATTCATCGGGGCAAGGTGATAAAAGGGTAGATATATTAAATGCTATAAAACCTTTAATGGATGAGGAAAAGGGCAACCTTATAAACTCTATTATTCAACTTTACACTATAAGTAAAATATTAAAGAATAAATAAAGCCTGTAGAAAGCCGAATTTCTATGGGCTTTCTATTTTGATTTTAATTGATGACTTATAAATTAAACTAACTAAAAAATAATCACCAAATTTATAGTTAAGAATAGAATATAGTATAAAGCAAAAGATAGCAAAGCCTAAAGAGAAAACAGTGCATCTCCACATATTCTAAGTAACAAGTGAAGAGGTAAATAATAAACTCTAGTTTAATTACTTAAGAAAGAGAATAGACCACTTTAAACCATAGCCCAGGAAAGGGGGGTTTTGTATGAGTAAAGAGTGTAATTACAATGGAAATGGTTATAATGGATTTGGAATCGGAAACTGCTGCTGCAACTTTCCAACATTGGTAATATTAATACTGATAATCCTACAATTCAATAGAAGAAGAAGAAGCAGTTCATGTGGAAAAGAGTCAACAGTTGATAACAGCATCCTATTCATTATAGCTCTATTCTACCTATCATGCTGCAATCCATGCAGAAATCTATTTGGCAGCGGATGTGGCAATTAGTACAAAGGAGAGGGCAGAAATGCCCTCTTATTCTATTCTAAAATTTCAGTAGCAGGTTTGGTTGTAAGCATGGTACATTTACCATCAAAGGAGCCGCCTTCTTTTATTATGATATTTTTAACAGTAATGTCGCCAGTGACTTTTCCACTGCTCTCTATTGTCAAAGTATCTTCACATATAACATTTCCATCAATCTTGCCACTTACATATGCATTTTTACAGCTAATATTGCTTTTGCAATAGGAAGCAATGCCAAACATTATATCATCTACCCAATTAATGTCCCCATCCACGGAGCCATCTAATTTTAATAGACCACTTCCCTTAAAGTTTCCAACTATAGCACATTGCTCACCTATTAAGGTTTCAATTTTGTTTGAAACTTTTTCTTTTTCATTAAACATGCTATTCCCCCTATTTATTATTACAAAGTATTTATATTCATAAAGTAATAAATATATTATTAAAATCTATTAAAAAGTTAAAAAATATGTCGATATATATAATACACGGATTATCGTAAGGGGAGGGGGAGCTCTAAAATTAGAGCAGCTGCGTATGTCTAAACTTGCACATTTAACACAGATACTTATTACGTTACAATATAAAAAGCTTGTGACTGCATCGGAACTTGCTGAAATAATAAATGTTGATAAGAAGACTATATATAGGTATATTGATACTCTTGTAGCGGCGGATTTGCCTGTATATACAAAAAAAGGCCGACATGGTGGTTTTTATCTCGATGGTGAAATATTCATTAAAGATGCCAAACTTAATGAAGAGGAAATGAAGTCATTGCTAATAGCGGCTGAAGTATTAACTGCTGATAATGGTTTTGCTTTTGAGCATGAATTTAAGAGGGCAGTAACTAAGATTAAAAATGTTTCTTTAAGAAATGAGGATAAGCTTTCAGTGCTTGATTCTTCTAAAGACTTTAAAATAAGCAGCATAGGTGACCTTGGCAAGATTGAAGATATAATGTGTAAAATAAATTATGCTATGAGTAAGGGCAGGGCTTTGGAGACTATCTACTACTCTCTAGCAAAAACTAGTACAACAAAAGAGAGATTAGACCCGTACAATATTATTTTAAGAGAAGGCAGCTGGTATCTAATTGCATATTCTTATTTGAAAAATGAGGTGGAGTTTTTTGCTTTATCAAGAATTAAAAGCTTGATAGTTACTGATGATATTTTCATAAAACCTCAAGATTTTAAACTTGGGGAGTTTTTAGAAAAAAATTGGGTAGCATTTAGAGGCAGTAACAAGCAAATTAAAATCAAATTTTCTAAAAGTACTGCTGAATTTGTTAAAAATATTAAATGGCATGCTCATCAAAGCATAGAAGATGAAAAGGATGGAGGAATAATTCTAAACCTTTTTTTAGATGATTTTGCGGAAATTAAACAGTGGATAATGGGCTTTGGAGCTGAAGCAGAGGTTCTTGAACCTAAAGAATTAAGAGACGATATTGCTGATGATATTAAAAAGCTTTATGTAAATTATAAAATTAAAATGGCGTAAAAAAATAAAATAATTATTAGCAAGAATGTATAAAATTTTTCGAAAATGTCAATATTATAAATGTAATTGGAGATAAAATCTCCTAAGCATTAAATCAAAGTATTACTTTCATTTAATGCTAGAACCCCCCATCCCCCTTGGGACCGTTATTACGGTCCCTTTTGTTTTATAAAAATAAATAAAATACAAATAGCCTGTACAATTTAGATATAAACTAATAAGATATAGGCAAAAAAATATATAAAATCAGTTTTTTTCATAACTCATGGAAACTATTTTAAAAGAGGCAGTACCATTTTCATCAGTAAAAGGCTTAAGAGTTAAGAATAAGGTATAATTTTTTATTAAGTCTTTATTAGTGTTTGATATTGCTTTAAAAGTAATATTCCACCTAGTCTCAGAGATTTGTCCATCTTTATTCCACTTTGTGTCTTTGAAAGTTAAATTTTGAAATTTGTAGGTATTATTTTCACCTGAAAGTTTTCCAATAAGTGAAAGATCATTTCCTGTAAGGCCAGGATAAAAAACATCAGTTGGTTTATTAGCTTCACTATTAGGTAGGCCTTCAATGTAGTTTATAAAAGTAAATACACTATCTTTACCCATAAAGTTATAGCTGTCTGAAAGTGGAAAGCTTTGTAGTTTGTCTTTAACTAATATATATCCATAAAGTTCAATACTAGAGTTAGATAGTTTTCCTGATAAAAATTTTGGGGTTTTGTTATTACCACAATCCATAAAACCTAGAACGTTATTACAACTGCAGAATATATCATCGAATTTACCATTATTCCACATGAAAGTATGTTGAATGGGATTATTTTGCTGTGAAGATTGAATAAATATTTCGGGTGTTTTATCTCTTGATACATCCATTAAAATTACTTTTATTGGATTTCCAGGAGAATTAGCTCCTAATGTGGATAATTTTTTATCTGGTGTCAATGGTAATGTTTTATCATTTGTATTAATTTCAACTAAGTATCTTCCACCTTCAGGCTTAATATAAATTAAATCCTTTTTTCCATCACCGTTTACGTCCGCAGATAGGATGTTAGTATCTGTAAATATATTAAAGGTTGGAGTAGTATTTTTTAAAGATGTTGCAATAAGTATTAAAATTAATACTACAGCAATTAGAATAGAATAGTAAATATACTTTTTCTTTAGAAATATAACCCTAAATTTCATATAAAACACCTCCAATTAATTATATGAATGGATTATATAATTAATTAATTTACATAAAATAAATTTAATAAATATTATAAATAATATGTCTCATAATAGTTGTTTTGTAATTATATATAAAAGGAGGAAATGATTATGGATAAGGATACAGTTTATTTATCAAAGCTTCTTAGGGGAGAAAATATGGGCATTAATATATATAAACAATATTTAAACAAGTTACCAAATGGAACTTATAAAAAAGAAGTGGATAACTTTTTAGATGAACACAAAAGACATAAAAATAGATTGGAAAATATGATGATATCAAGGGGAGAATATCCAAAAGCAGGAACTGGAATTCAAGGTAAAATGTCTGAGGGTTATACTGCTGCAAAACTTATAATTAAAGGCAAGCCTAAGGATATCATGGACGATATATATAAGGGAGAGCTAATGGCGTTAACAAGTACTCAAAAGTATTTAACTGAATTTAGTGAAAGTTTAAGGCCAGATATAGAAAAGTTAATAGATGAAAATAAAAAACGACTAGAAAAAGTTCATAATATGATAGCAACTATGGAAAAATAGGTATTTTACAGGGACTGGCATATATAAAAGCTAAGCAGCTTTTGTATATGCCTAAAATTCTATAGAGAGGAAGGTGAAAGATTTGGTAAAACAAAGGAGACTAATATATTTATTAGTTTTGCTATTGGTATTTAGTACGGCTGGATGTAAGAAGAAGGAAAGCTCAGAAAAGTCAGGAAAGGAAAAGAGCCTAAGCATATATATCGATATTAAGGATAAGTATGCTCTTAACGTTGTAAAGTTTTTTACTGAAGAGTACAAAAAGGAAAATAGTCAGGTGAAATTAAATTTAAACAATGCTTTAGGTGGTTCATCCTCGGTAGTAGAAGATATAAATAAGGGTGGAGAAGCTGATATTTTATTAACATCGAGAAATTCAATGATAGACCTTATACAAAAAGGTCTGCTTTCAGATATGACTTCGGTTTATGAAAAAAATAAAATAGATGATAATTATTATAGTATTATGACTGCCTATGGAAGGGTTGGAGATAAACATTATGGAATAGGATTAATTCCTTTTCCTGTGGAGGTATACTATAATAAAGATGCTGTAAGCAAGCTAGGAGTCCCAATTCCATCTAATATTAAGGATATGGCAGCAGTGATGAAAAAGCTTAGCTCAAGTTCAACAAGGATTCCAGTAGTTGTGACTGAGGATTTAGATATAAACTCATTACTTTTCTCTTCATTTGCAATGGGGATTATTAAACCACAAGAACTAGAAAATGTATATGATAATAAAAACAGTTACAAAAGTCTAAAATCCCCACAAACAATATTTGATGAAATTAGTACTATGGTAGGCAGTGGAACAATTAATAAAAATTCTTTTGAATTAGGTAATGAAAATAGTATTAATGGATTAACTAAAGGAACCTATCCTATTGTGATTTCAATCGCGAACTTTAATGATATGCTTAAAGATGCAGCTAATATAGGAGTAATAAATGATTATAGCTTAGGTAATAATTCAAATGCAGTACCGCCTATAATTGTAAATACAGTAATGTGTACTCCAGCAAATGGTAAGAATCAAGAAGAGGTAGCAAAGTTTATAAAGTTTATGTATAGTGAAGATACTCAAAAAAAGTTAGTTAAAAAGGGGTTTATATCAGGAAATAAAAAAGCAAATGCATCATTGCTAAATTTAAGCAAAACTACTGCCGAGCATATTGGAAAGGCAGATGACAAAAACATTCTTGCTATATACAATTTGCCTAAAAAAATCCAAAGCAGCATATCAGCTAAAATAGATAATATTCTATCAGGTAAATCAACTAAAAAAGAATGGGAAGAAGTAATAGATGAAGCCTATAAATAAAACAAAAAGGGTATTTAGTAAAATAAACTAAATGCCCTTTTTAGTTACTATTTATCCTCAATTGAAGATTCAGTGGATAAATTAGTGTTATCTTTGCAACATGTACATAAACCATAAAAATATACTTGATTTGTTAATACTTCATAGTTTGTGTAATCTTTTACTTTTTCATTTAAACCTGAAAAGCAAACACCTTCAATATCATCCACTCTACCACAACCTAGACATTGTATATGTGGATGAGGACAAACATTTCCATCATATCTAAAGTTTCCTTCTCCAACATTTATTTCTTGAACTAAATTTACTTCTACAAGTGTTTTTAAAGCCTTATAAACAGTAGCTAAGCTCATTGTTGGATATTGCGGGTGCAGTGCTTTGTATATAGTCTCGGCAGAAGGGTGTTCAACTGTAGATTGCAAATATTTATATACTGCAATTCGCTGTGGAGTAAGTTTTAACTTCTTTTCTCTGAAAATGTTAGATAAGGTATCCATATACACCATCCTTATTGTTTAATCATTTATATTATATAATAAAAGTTATTGTTTGTCAAAAAATATCTTTTAGACACACACATAATTATGTAACAATAATTAAGGATTGTCAAAAAAGACTTTTAATATTTAAGAATTTTATTACCTATATATTATGTAATAAATGAAGTTAAGGAATTATTGATTTATTAACAATATGTTAATACATTTCCGGATTTAAATTCATATTATGTAATATAGCCCTTTTAGATTGTAGCATTAAGAAGGAGGGTAATAATTTGAAGAGGACCTATGTATTAGATACCAATGTTATTCTGTATTCTCCAGCAGCTATCTTCTCATTTGGAGAAAATGATGTGGTTATCCCTGAAGTAGTACTGGAAGAATTGGACGGTTTTAAAAAAGATAAAAGTGACTTGGGGGCCAATGCAAGGCATGCTGCCCGTATATTCGATAAATTAAGAAAGGAAGGGAAGCTGAATAAAGGAGTTATCTTACCAGGTGGAGGTAAAATCAGAGTGGAAATGAACCATTATGATACAAAAATACCTAGTACCTGGGATAGGCAAAAGCCAGATAACAGAATAATTCAGGTATGTAAAGGTCTGAAGGATCAGGGGGAGGATGTTTGTCTAATTACAAAGGACATTTTTGAAAGAATAAAAGCTGATACTGTGGATATAGATGTTGAAGATTTTCATGAAAAGGTAGTTCCTGAATATGATAACCAATATACTGGAAGAACAGAGGTATACGTGACTCCCGAAAAATTGGATGAATTCTACCACAATAAAATATTAAATATGGAAGAACTAAGGTACTATTCAAATGAACTTGAGGGTTATATAGCGCCAAAACTGTTTACTAATGAATTTATGATAATTCATTCTACGGATAATCCAAGGAAAACAGCTTTAGGAAGATTTGATGGCAAAGCAATAGTGCCTTTAATATTTAAAGATATGATGCCGCTCGGAATAAGTCCAAGAAATGTAGGACAAAAATTTATGCTAGAGGCATTGTGCCTTGGAGCAGATAAGGCTCCACTGGCAATAATAAAAGGACCGGCGGGAACAGCGAAGACACTATTTTCATTAGCAGTAGGGCTTAATAAGATAATAGAAGAGAATAGTGGACAATATAGAAAAATATTAGTATGCAGACCAAATGTAACTATGGATGAAGAAATAGGATTTTTACCGGGTACAGAACAAGAAAAAATATCTCCATTTATGAGACCTGTTTTTGATAACCTTCAAATACTAGTGGATTCTGACGAAAAAGAAAGGTATAAAAATGAAAAAGAATTAGATGATAAGGTTAGGGAGCTGTTTGATAGAAAAATTATTACTACAGAAGCAGTAGCATATTTAAGGGGAAGATCAATAGTTAAAAACTGGGTTATAATTGATGAAGCACAAAATTTATCACCGAAACAAGTTAAGGCTATAATAACAAGAGTAGGAGAAGGTACTAAATTAGTGCTTATTGGAGATCCTGAACAAATTGACCATCCATTCTTAGATTCAAGGTCTAACGGACTATGTTATGCATCAGAAAAAATGAAAGGTAGCGATTTGTGCTGTCAGATTACTCTAAAATATGATGAATGTGAAAGGTCAGACCTTGCATATGAAGGATCTAAAAGATTATAATAGTAAGGCATGCTTGCTGCATGCCTTTATTAATGAAAAATTAATGGTTTTGTAATAAAATTGTATAACATTTGGATGCAAATACTATTAAATACTATTTAAAATTAGTCGTAAGTATTGTACAATAGTACTTGTTATATTTATAAGAATAAAAGAAAATTTAAGTTAATTACATGGCATACTAATGACATTCTATTTAATAATTAACTATATAATGCTTTTACTGAATTAAAACTGAGGAAAAGGAAGGTTAAAATATGGGTAATAATAAAGTTCAGCAAGAAGGTGGAAACAAGGCACAAAAGAAAACTAAAAAGAAGTTTTCTTGGAAAACCCTTATATGTTTCTTAGCCTTTGAATTTGTATTTACAGCTGTTACTGGAGTTCTTATTGTTTTTTATGGGCCATTTCAAAATGTTAAAAGAACTATAGTTGGAACAGCAATGCAGACTTACACACATCAATATATTGCTAAAGCTTTTTTATCAGAGGAGAAGATAAAAGCAATATTAAATACAGGCTCTAATGTAGAGGCTGGTAATAATACTGCAGAAGCATCTTCTGGTTCTGAAAATCAAAATTTAAATGAAATAAAAATACAGAATAAACACGATAGTAAAATAGAAAGATATGACATAAACGGCAAAAAGTTTGATGCTTATATATTGGAAATTAAAGATCCTACAAGAGTTAAGGTAGGATATACTAAGAAAATCGGCAAAGAAGGACAGAGGACGAGCCAAATAGCTAAGGAAAATGGTGCAATTGCAGCAATCAATGGCGGAGGATTTACAGATAAGTCTGCAGATGGAAAGCTATGGGCAGGTACGGGTGCTTATCCAACTGGTATAGTTATGTCGAATGGGAAAACTGTATATAACGATATAACTGATAGTAATGCAGCCTTTAGTGTTATGGCACTTACTAAAAGTGGATATTTGCTTGTTGGGAATCATAGTATAAATGACTTAAAGAAACAAGGTGTAGTTGAGGCTCTTTCATTTGGACCGCCTTTAATAATAAATGGAAAACCTCAAAGAAATCTTGAGCCTGGAATTAATCCTAGGACAGCAATAGGCCAAAAGCAAGATGGTACAATAATTATGTTGGCTATAGATGGAAGACAGGGATTAAAGGTTGGAGCATCTCTCGCTGAAGTACAGCAAATTATGCTTGAACATGGTGCTTGGAATGCAATTAATCTTGATGGAGGTTCTTCTACTACTATGTATTATGACGGAGATTTAATAAACAGCCCATGTGATCCGCTAGGTGAAAGAACTGTGGCTACAGCTGTTTATGTAGAACCGTAGAGGAGAGAAACATATGAAACATATAAAGAAAATTATAGTTTGGATTATGCTGTCGTTATTTATACAACTTTCAGGTTTGTTATATCTTGATAAATTTTATTTTGTTAATGAGACTAGTTTTAAGGAAAAAAAGGTTGATGTTGCAGCTAAGAAGAAAGTTTCAAAGATTGATATAAAGATACCTGATAAAGCTACAAACATTACTACTTCTTATGATGGAAAATATTTAGCATACTTTGTTGGTGAAACGCTTAAGGTATTAAATACAGATAATGGAGAGGAAAAGAATGTTCAATTAGAGGATGCTGCTAAGGTTTCTTATTACAAATGGCTACCAGATGTAAATAGTATAATAATAGCAGAAAAATATACTTCTAATAAAGGCAACTATTTAATGCTTACAAACTATGATGTTGCTAAAAATAAGAAGAAAGATATAAAGGATGAGAGAAATGGTGAATCTGGTCATATATATCTACCTGATAAAAAGTCAGAAGTAGAGGATATAGAACTATCCACTTTAACAAATATAATTTACGTTAAAATTGGAAATAACGGTGGGAAAAATGCCCTTTATAGCATTAATGTAATGGGACAAATGGAAAAGAAAAGAATTAACAGTTATGTTACGGGTAATTTTGTTATTTTCCCACATGAAGATAAACTTGCTTATGATGACTTAACGTATCATAAAGTATATGTAACAGGTGTACAAGGTGCAATAAACATTAAGGGAGTAACAAGACCAACAGCTATTGCAGTAGATAGTGATGATAGATTATATATAGGTCAAACCGAAGGAGAAAAGATTAAAAAAATATTCTTTGGCACTATTAAGGAAGGTACAGATAATTGGAAGTCAATTGATTTAAAGGTACCGGCTGAAAGAAAAGATATATATGTATCCGAAGATGGAAAAGTATACGCAAATGATAACCTAAGGGGAGTAGTTACCGATCTTGGTACTGGTATGGAGACCTCATATAAAGGTGAATTTTTACAGATGTATAATGGTGGAATAGCATCAAAGACTGACAATATAGTTTATAAGACACCATTAAAGTAAATTTTATATAGAAAGAAGTAGAGTATTTAGATCTACTTCTTTTTTTCTTTTTAGACAAAATCTGTTCATTATAATTCAATTTTTTAGAAAATATTAATTAAATTATACGGTATATAATATTTAACAAATCCACATAAATTTTCTGTGTTAGCGTTTACATATTAAAATTGTAGGTGTATAATTATATGTACACTGACATATTATCCATATATTTCATTCAATAACATAGTTTTAACAATTGGGTAATTGTTAGTTAACAACAAAATTTTAAACTGTATATACAGTTTAAGAAAAGGGGGAAAATATTTTGTTTAAGTCAACAAAACAAAAAAGGTGGACAGCCTGGTTATTAACACTATTCATGACTTTTTCAGTTATGTCTCAAGGACTTACTCAAACTGCTTTGGCAGCTACTGGGGACAAAGTTTTTGACTTAGTTGAAATTACTGACTTCCATGGAACACTTTTGGACACATATAACAATCAAGTAGGTGCTGTACTTGCTGACAGAATTCAAAAGGTACAAGCTTCAAATCCTAATACAATAGTAGTAGGTGGCGGAGATTTATACCAGGGATCTGCAGTATCTAACATATTGCATGGTGTGCCTGTTCAACAAGTATTGAGCAAGATTGGTATGGAAGTTACTGCTCTTGGAAATCATGAATTTGACTGGGGACTAGACACTATAACAAATGAAACTATGAAAGATGCAAACTATTCAATAGTTTGTGCAAACGTTTATGATAAAGCAACAGGAAAAAGGAAGTTTGATCCTTATAAGGTAATAACTAAGGATGGAGTAAGAATTGCTTTTATCGGCGCTCTTACTGAAGAGGCCCCATCAATAATATTACCTGCTTATATCAGTAACTATGATGTAAAGCCTGTAGCAGCTGAAGTTAACCAAGTAGCTAAAGAAATAAAGGATGGAAATAAAGCAGATGTTATTATAGCTGTTATTCATGAAGGTAATGACGGTGATAATAAAACTACTGGGAAAATTGTAGACATAGCTAATGCTTTAAATAAAGATAATATTAGTGCTGTGTTTGGCGGACATTCACATACTGAATTACACTTTAATGCTACAAATGGATTACCTGTATATATTGCTAAGTCTAATGGTAAAGGCTATATAGATGCAAAAATGACTGTAAGTGCTGATATGAAAGTTTCTTTCCCAACAGCAAGTGCAGCTGATTACAAAGCACTAGATAATACTGATGGATATAAGGCAACTAATCCAGTTGTAAATGCAGAAGTAAAGAAGATGATTGATGATGCTGTTGCAAAGGTTGCTCCTATTACAGATGTAGTTATAGGAAAAAACAGCAATGCTGAATTAACAAAATCACAAGTTAAGACAGGAAATGGAACTGGAACCTATGGTGAGTCATACCTTGGAAACTGGGTAACTGATGTTATTAGAAATAAAGTAGGTGCAGACGTAGGTGTTTCAAACAATGGTGGACTAAGAATAGATATACCAGTAGGAAATATTACCGTCGGAACTATGTGGCAATTTATGCCTTTTGATAACACCATTTGTAAAGTACCTGTAACTAAAGCTCAATTAAGAGTTATACTTAACCAAGCTGTACAAGATGGTGGTAAGGGAATACAAGTATCAGGAATTAAATTCTATTATGATGCTACTGCACCGTCAGGAGACAGAGTTTATAATATAACAAGAGAAGATGGAACTCCTATTTTAGAAAATGAAACTTTAATTGTAGCGGTTCCAGATTTTGTTGCTACTGGTGGAGATGGATTTACAGGATTTATTGCTGCTGGTGGAAAAAATCCAGCTTATGATACACATATTGTTATTAGAGATACGTTAATTGAAAACATTAAGAACAACAAGGATAAAGATCCATCAATAATAACAAAAATGGATGGAAGAATAGTAACCGATTCTACTCCAAGTGAAGTTAATCTCCAAGTACTTGCAACTAGCGATACTCATGGTAGATTTGCTCCATATGATTATGCTATAAATACAGCAGACACATCAGGAAGCTTAGCTCAAATTGCAACTGCTGTAAAAGAGCTTAGAAAAGCAAATCCCAATACAATACTTTTGGATACTGGAGATACTATTCAAGATAATTCAGCAGATTTATTCTTAAAGGACCCAATTCATCCAATGATATATGCAATGAATGAAATTGGCTACGATACTTGGACAACTGGTAATCATGAATATAATTATGGTGTTCCAACATTAGAAAAGATAATTGCTCAATCAAAAGCAACTGTTCTTGCTGGTAATGTATATAGACCAGATGGAAGTAGATTAGGTGCACCATATAAAATTATGAATGTTAATGGTGTTAAGGTGGCAGTTATCGGAATGGTAACTCCAAATATAACAAAGTGGGATTCAGAAAACTTAAAAGGTTATACAGTTACTGACCCTGTTGAAGAAACAAAGAAGGTAATTGCTGAACTTAAGGGTAAAGTTGATGTAATGATAGCATCTGAGCATATGTCAGAGAATAATGAGTATGATGTTAAGGATTCAGGAGCTATTGATTTAGCAAATGCTTGCCCAGAACTTACTGTTATAGTAGCTGCTCATGAACATAAGGCTGTTGCAGGTGCTAAATATAATAATGTTTTACTAGTAGAAAATAAGAGTGGAGCATCTACATTAGCTCAAGTAAATATCAAGCTAGCTAAAAATGCAGATGGAAAATATGAAGTTAAGGAAACTACTTCAGCACTTAAAAATATGACTAGTAAAGATGCAGCTGGAAAGACAGTTGTAAATTATCAACCAGATGCTGATTTAATGGCTAAGTTAGCACCATTTGATCAAAAGGCTAAAGATGATGCTAATATAGTTATAGGTAAGCTTGAAGGTGGGGATTTAGTTCATGCTGATGAAGTAAAAGGAATACCTACTTCACAAATTGAAGAAACAGCTATGATAAACCTTATAAACAAAGTACAAATGTATTATACTGGAGCAGAAGTTTCTGCAGCAGCTGCATTTGATACAAGAGCAAATATGAAAGTTGGAGACATTAAGAAAGCTGATACATCATTAATTTACAAATATGCAAATACATTATATAAGTTACAAATGACAGGAACACAATTAAAGAAGTTTATGGAGTGGTCAGCTAATTACTATAATACTTATAAACCAGGAGATTTAACTGTTTCCTTTAATGAAAAGATTAGAGGTTACAATTATGATATGTTTACAGGTGTTAAATATGATGTTGATATATCAAAGGAACCTGGAAATAGAATAGTTAATTTAACTAGAATGAATGGTACTCCAATAAAAGATACTGATACATTAGTTGTAGCTGTAAATAACTATAGAGCAAGTTCACAACTTTTATCTTACGGCGAAATATTTAAACAAGGTGAAGCTTTACCAGTACTTCTTGAAAAAGACGTAAGAGGAGATATCGGTGGAGTTAGAGAGTTAATTAGGGATTATATAGTAAATGTTAAGGGCGGAGTAATTAAGCCTGAACTAGATAACAATTGGAAGATTATAGGCAACAATTGGGATCCAGCAATGAGAGCTAAAGCTGTGGAATTGCTAAATGCTGGAACTATAAAAGTTCCTGTTTCTGCAGATGGAAGAACTCCAAATGTTAAATCTGTTACAATCGAAGATATTAAACCATATCTTGTTGCGGATAATAATACAACTGTAACTGTATCAAATGATACTACTAAAGTTGTAGATGCAATAAAGAATGCTCCTGAAAAAGCTAATATAGTTGTTGATGTTACAAGCAATACAACAGTTAGCAAGGATGTATTTACTGCAATAAAAGGAAAAGATGTAAATGTTACATTCCAAAAGGATGGAATAACTTGGACCTTCAATGGAAAAGATATCGATCCTACATTAATCAAAGATATAGACCTATCCTTAAAGACTGTTTCAGCTGATTTAAAAGCTAAAGAAGCTGCTAAGGTTAAAGCTATTGTTGGTAAGGATGTAGCTATAGTACCATTCTCCTTCACATATGATGGAAAGTTACCTGGAAAGGCAACTGTTAAAGTATTCATAGGTAAGGATTGGGCTAATACAACTGTTTATGTAAATAGATACTATGCAGACAAGAATACTTATGAAATAGTAGCAGAAGCTACTGTAGATGCAGATGGATACATGACATTTACTACAGATCACTGCAGTGACTACTTTGTAATGGCTAAGAGCGCAGCTCCAAACCTTCCAAAGACTGGTTCACCAATAGATATGAATGTAGTAGTAGGCATGGGATCACTAGTTGCATTACTTGGAGCAGCATTATTTATATCAGGAAGAAGAAGAGAAGATAACGATATAGCTGCATAATAAAATTGAGGACTTCACTTTCGTGAGAAAGTGAAGTCTTTTTTCTTTATAGGATGCTATTATTTTGTTATAATAGTAGTATTAATAAATGGAAGGATGATTCGGTTGACTAAAGAAGCTATATTAGCAAAAATACTACTTATTCCAGGTATTTTAATAGGATTTACATTTCATGAATATGCACATGCCATAATGGCAGATAAACTTGGAGATAAAACTCCACGTTTCCAAGGAAGGCTTACTTTAAATCCATTTGTACACATTGATCCAATTGGATTTATTATGATAATATTAATTGGGTTTGGATGGGCTAAACCGGTTGAAACCAATCCAAGCGCCTTTAAAAAGTATTATAAAGACGACCTAAAAGTATCTATAGCAGGACCTATAGCAAACTTAATTGTAGCTTTTGTAGCGGCTATTTTTACAGCTGTTTTTTTTAAATACCAAAATACTTCAAACTTATTAGGTATAGTTTTTAGTATTTTTCTTGCGGCTCTAAATGTAAATTGTATGTTATTTGTTATTAATCTTATACCGATTCCAGGCTTTGATGGTTTTCATATACTTAGAGACTTATTTCCAAAATTCTTTTATAAAATTTCTGATAGCCTATACAGATACCAATTTATAATAATGATACTATTTATTATTGTTTTAGGTGACTATTTAGTTGGATATCCTACTAGATATTTAATGTATTCATTATTAAAGCTTACTAGTTTTTTAATTTAGTGTAGTAGTATGGATAATATTAATGTGGATTACCCAGGAAATGAATTTAAGCTTACTTATTACAGCGGAATTTTTATAATTGCTGTAATAAGTTAAGTAACGCTTATTTGATAAATTAATAATTATAAATGTTTTTTTAAAGCTGCAGTATAAAATATGCTGCAGCTAAAATTATGATATTTATTCTGTACAGCGCAATTATATTATTATCAATTTTATGAGGAAGAGCCAAATAATAGTATGATTATGAAACTTAAACAAATAACTAGATATATTGATAAAATTTATATATAATAATACATTGGATACTTAAATTATAATACAACTATGCTTTAGATACTGAAATATTTAATTAGCATTAAGGATAATTATATAAATTAAAATTTGTATTAATGATTAACCAAAGTAGGTAAGTAAAATAAGTAACAATGGGGCACCCCGTGTTCCAAGTGAAAGGATGAAATTAAATGAGATTAAGAAAAAAGTGGTGGGCACGACCAGAACTAGAGGATAGTCCATTATTTGTAGCAAAGCCTCATGATTATTGTGGAAAATGGCAGGAGGTATTCGGAAATAATAATGATATACATCTGGAATTAGGCTGTGGAAGAGGAAGATTTTTATCTGAAAAAGCAAGACTAAATCCTGATATCAACTATATAGGAATTGACCTAAAAGATGAAGTGTTAATATATACACTTAAGAGAGTTCAAGAAGCTGAGGTAAATAATGCTAGAATAGCAGCTTTAAATATACAGCTTATTGATGGTGTTTTCGAAAAGGATGAAATAAGCAAGATATATATTAACTTTTGTAATCCCTGGCCAAAGGATAGACATAAAAAGAGAAGATTAACCCATACTAAATTTCTTACAGAATATAAGAAATTTCTAAAGCCAGGTTCAGAAATTTGGTTTAAAACTGATGATGTGGGTCTTTTTGAAGAGTCAATTCAGTATTTTAATGAAAGTTCCTTTGAAATTATCTACTTAACTTATGATCTTCATAATAGTGATTTTAAATATAATGTTGTTACAGAATATGAGTCTAAATTTACTGAACTTGGTATGAAAACTATGTTTTTAATTGGAAAAATAAAATAAAATGGCACTAATAGGAATATAAATAAAGATTATATCAGATTTTGTAGTAATTTTTATATTAAAGTATTATAATTAAATTATAAAAAATATTAAATTAAGAATTTGCTATAAGGGAAAATATGGGGGGATACAATGTTTGGTAAAAAGTATAAAGACCAGATTGAAATTTTATCTAAGCAATTAGATGAAGCAAAAGCAGAAAAGGAAGCCGCTGATTTACGTGTTCAGGAATTAGAGGCTAAGTATAAAAATGCAGTAGATGAAAATGAAGAGTTAAATGTAAGTCTTCAAGAAGCTAATAGCAGGGGCGAAACTGCGCTAGCAAGTAGTTCTGATAATTATTTGGTAGCATCTCAAATAGATTCTATGCTTAATGATTTAGTTGGACAAGATCATTATGTTATAGAAAATATTAATGAGATAAATAACATAGGAATTCAAGTTAAAGAAATAGTTAAGTCAGCTGATACTACTATCAAAGATATGACTCAGACTACTAGGGACAATAGTGGAGTTATAACTAACTTTACAGAATCCTTTGAGGAGTTGCTTTCTAAGGTAAAGTCAATTGAAAACATATCAACACAAATTAACGGCATAGCATCACAAACACAATTACTTTCCTTAAATGCATCTATAGAATCAGCAAGAGCAGGAGAAGCAGGCAGGGGATTTACAATAGTAGCAGATGAAATTAAAAAGCTGTCCGAAAACACTACTGCACTTCTTAAGGATATACAAAAGACAGTAAAAGAAACATATGATATTGCTATTAAAGCAAAAAATCAGGTTGAAGAGCTAAATCAAGGTAAGGCAGATAGCAATACAGTTGCTAAGGAAGCTAATGAAGGCTTTGCAAAGGTAACTAATAAAATCGAGGAAATAACTGAGAGAATATCAAAGATAAAACTTGAAGGCGATAAGCATTTAAATTTGAGTCAAAATATAATGAACAAAGTTAATTCAATTAAATAATATCTCATAAAAGAAATACCCTCTACTTTGAGGGTATTATTTTTATGAGACAAATTATATACAGAATATGCACAAGTTGATTTATATTTTTTATTTAAAATTAACCATATATTTTGGCTCTAGCTTTATTGGATAATAGGCAAGTTTTGCTTTTCTAAGGCCTTCAATACCTAGATCCTGCTCTCTGTTAATAAAAGGAATATCGCTTAAATAATTTTCTACAAAGCTTTTGTTTATAAATGCGTATAAACCACCTATTTCGGCATCAGCTTTTTCGATATGAACTATGGCCATGGTTTCATTAACTTTTTCTCCAATTGTAAAGGCTGAAAGCTTGTTATCCACATACACAACCATTCCTATAAAATCCAATTTATCGTTATTTTTTAGAAGTTCTTGAATAGCACGAAGCTCATGCAAAAGATAGCCCTTGCAATCATTTTTACAGCACCACTCTCTAGCAGCTTTAATGCAATCATCTATAATTTCAGTGGTAATAGGTGCTATAGTGTAGCTGTAGTGCTTTAAAAAGTAGTTGTAATGATTTTTCTTGCCATGAAGTTTTTTACCTGAAAGGGTTTTTAGCTTCTCGCTCTCGTAGATATAATCAAAATTATCCCTATCTTCTTCTATTTCAATAGTATCACCATATAAGGATTGAAGTTCATTTTTAAAAGGCTCTTCAATATCTTTAAATAAGCAATCCATTTGAAATTCTTCTTTATATTCCTTTAGCATACTAATTATGTAATTTAGATTTTCACTCTTATAACCAATTGGCTGCATAAAATGATATCGTCCATCAAAGTCCATTTTTTTAATTATCAATACATCATTATAAATTGCATATTGGATATCTAAGCCTTTTCTCCAAATAAAAAGATTTGTAAAAGAATACTCACAAGTTAAAAAAGAATATGGTTTTAAATATTTGTCAAATAGACATTTATCTTCAAGAGTCAGTTGTTTAAATTCAAGCATAAAGAAACACTCCTCGTTGACTACTAAATATAATTTTAGTTTTATTATTTCTATTATTATTATTATTAACAATAAATTTATGTTGTTCTGTAGATATAATTATAAAGAATTTCATTTAATAACACAAATCATTATTTATGAATAATCTATTAAAATAGCTTGAATAATAGCGTTTAATAAATTTAAATAAGTAAATGTATAGTTATTTGTAGCTTATCTTTAGTAAGCACTGATAATCATTTGAAAAACAGCCCCAAGGATGGTAAAATTTATTTTGAAAGCTTTAATGGAGGAATTTTACATGAATATTTATCTAGTAAGACATGGAGAAACAGAAGAAAACAAGAATAGGTACTATTATGGAAGCTTAGATGTGTCACTTAACGAAAATGGTATAACTCAAGCTAAAAAGGCAGGAAAGGCATTAAAGCATATTATTTTTGATAAGTTATATGTAAGTGAAAGAATACGTACTAAGGAAACTGCTGAGTTGGCATTAGGAAATGATATAGCAGCAGTTAAGGATAGCAGAATAAATGAAATGAGCTTTGGAGTTTTTGAAGGAAAAACCTATGAAGAAATTAAAAAACTATATCCAAAAGATTATAAGTGTTGGGAGGAAGACTGGATGGATTTTGCTCCTAATGGAGGAGAAAGTTATAGAGACTTTTATAACAGAGTAGAAAGCTTTATGGATGAGCTTATAAAGAATCCCTGCGAAAATGTATTAGTAGTTACTCATGGGGGAGTTATTAGAAGCATATATTGCTATGTGCTTAATGGTAAATTAGATTTATATTGGAAATTTAGTTCAAAAAATGGCGATATAAGTCTTATAAAATATGAATATGGTAATATTTTTATAGATAGTATTACTCATATTTAGAAAGGAGTCAGAATATGAAAAAATACTTAAATGATTTTTTATTAATGCTTCAGTTTCTTACAAGAATACCTATAAATAAGAGTCTTAATTGTGAATCTGAGGATTTTAAAAGGGGGGCACTTTTTCTTCCAATTATAGGTGGAATAATTGGAGGAATTCAATGGGGATTTTATTATTTGCTAATCAAAGCACTGCCTTTAAATATTGTAACAGTTATTGTAATACTAGCGGGTATATTACTTACAGGAGGATTACATGTTGATGGTCTGGGAGATACCTGTGATGGATTTTACGCTTTTAAAGGCAAGGATAGAATTATTGAAATAATGAAAGACAGCCGCATAGGTACATATGCTTGCATTGCAATTGTGATGGACTTATTATTAAAATTTTTAGCCTATGAAAATATGATACAAAGAAATCCTTTAATTATAATTGCACTTCCAATAGCTTCAAGAGCTTCAATAGTATTATTATCTCTAATTGGAAAACCAGCTAAAAGTACCGGATCTGGAAATTTGTTTATAGGAAATATGAATATCATATATTCTATCATAGCTTTCTTATCCAGTGGAGTATTATGCTTATTACTCATAGGATTTAAAGAAACAGTATTATTATGTGCAACTATTATATTAATTACACTTTTATTTAATAAGTATTGTAATGGTAAAATTGGAGGAATAACTGGAGATATTCTAGGTGCAAATAATGAACTAGTTGAGATTATTTCAATGCTTGTTTTAATTGGGTTTTCATGCTAATAGGTTTTTATAATAAATTGTGATTATATTACATATAATGAATTTAAACTCTAAATCCTCAAGGCATAAAAAATAGGCTATAAGGTTAACTTAATAACAGGATAAAAGAAATTGAATCCTGCTATTAAGTTTTTTTATGCCTAAAATTTTATACTTTATATTTATTTTAGAATTAAATTAGAAAGACTTTTTTACTTAATTCATGAAGCTATAGTAAAAATGTACAAGTTAAAAATTGGAGGTAGAGTTATGAAAAAGATTGTAAGTATAGTAACTACAGCAGCCATATTATGTACTCTAACAGCTGGATGTGCAAATAGAACAACTTCCTACAGGGATGGCGTTAATAAAGGAAGTACAGTAGGACAAAATGGTGTACCAAGTCATAGAGGAACAGCTACAGGAACAGGTGCAACTTATGCAGATGGAGTTTATACTGCAAATGGTGACCAGACAGCTACAGGAATGCAGTCTGCCACAGTATATATTACTAAAGGAAAAATTACAGATATAAACTTAAAATCTGTAGACCCTCAAGGTAGGGATATGGTTTATAATGTTGTACCAAATAATACAACTGGGGGAACTAATATGGGCACTGGAGGTACTGCGGGAGGTACAACCGATGGAACTTCTGGAAGGATTACTGGAGGTAATGTAGGAACAGGTACTGGTGCAGTTACTGGAGGAGCAGCTGGAGCAGCAATAGGAGGAGCTACTGGTGGGCCTGCAGGAGCAGCAGTAGGAGGAGCAACAGGAGCAGCAGTAGGTGGAGCTACAGGTTCAGCCGTTGGAAACTCAACTAGTGGAACTACAACCAATAATACTGGAACAGCAGCAGGCACTGGAACTTCAACTACTCTTGCACAAGCTAGAAAGGACCTAACTAATGCTATGATTCAGAAACAAACTTGGGACGTAAATATAAAAACTAATGTTGACCCAACAATAATAAATAATTGGAAACTAGCTGTTAAAAGAGCAATTGATAAAGCACAAATGCAAAGGTAAAAAATAGAATAATCTTATACAAAAAGGTCTTTATTTTTAATAAAGACCTTTTTGTAAGTTTTTTATTTAACATAAACTATAAAAGGTGGACATAGTATATAGTAAATGTCCATAATAAGAAAGTTGCGGGGGTATAGTATGGAGGCAAAAGGACAAAGATTTTTATATAATATGAATCAACTGATAAAAATATTAGCTGCAGCCGTAATTGTTGTAGTTATAGTATATATATTAAATTCATTTTCATTATTGTATATAAATAAGAGCACATTAAATAATTTTACTACAATTTTTTTTAGCATAATTCTGGAGGGAATTCCTTTTATAATTTTGGGTTCCTTTATTTCATCCCTGATCCAAGTATTTATATCAGAGGAACGATTAGCTAGATTAATTCCAAGAAATAAGCTTATGGGGACCTTTATAGCAGCATTTATGGGTCTTTTATTTCCAGTATGTGAATGTGCAATTGTTCCTATAGTTAAAAGGCTAATAAAAAAGGGACTGCCACTAAATATGGCTGTAACCTTTATGCTTGCTGTACCAATAATTAACCCTATAGTGCTTGCATCAACTTATTATGCATTTTTAGGTAAGCCCTATATGGTTTTTCTTAGGGCTGGATTTGGAGTGGCTTCAGCAATGATTATTGGGTATTTAGTTAGTATATTACAAACAAATAATCCATTGAAAAATAATATTAATCATGATGAACAAGAATGCAGCTGTGGCTATCATAGCCATAGCCATGGTCACCATCATCATCATGAACATTTACATGAGCATGATGATAGCAAATGGTCTGAAATAATTGGACATACTAATTCAGAAGTTTATGATGTAGGCAAGTTGTTTATTATAGGTGCCTTTTTAGCTGCTGCACTGCAAACTTTTATTCCGAGACAGTTAATTTTATCAATAGGCTCAGGAAACCTATCTTCAATAATTGTTATGATGACTCTAGCTTTTGTTTTATCCATTTGTTCTGAAACTGATGCCTTCATAGCAAGAACCTTTTTAAATCAATTTACAGTTGGTTCTATTATTGGTTTTTTAATATTAGGGCCAATGATTGATATAAAGAATACTATAATGCTAAGCGGAAATTTTAAATTAGGATTTGTAGTAAAGCTTATATTTTTAATAATATCTATTTGTTTCTTAGCAGCTGTTGCAGTTGGATTTATACCATCATGGATTTTTGGATATTAACATACTTCCCAGTGTTTCAAGTGAAAGGAGAAAAATTGATTTGAAGAAGACATTAAATATAAATGAAATTGTTTGGTTTATTATTCTTGTATGCTTCTCCTATTATATTGGCTCATTAATTTTTACAGGGAGGATTAGCTTGTTTATACACCCTAAAATGGACGGCTATGTTAAGTTTGCATTTATATTTTTTATTATATTATCTGTTTATCAGCTGGGTAGGATTTTCACCAGTAGAAAAGAAAATAAAATTAAGTACGGATATGTAATTTTTATGGTACCACTAATTTTAGGGATTTACGTAAATCCACAAGGGTTGAATGCAGATGCCGCTGAAAATAAAGGAATATATGTAAATGGACAAAATCATTTTAACCATGAGCATATACACGATTTTGTAAGAATAAATTATTTAGACAAGGATGAAATAATCTTAAATAACAAAAATTTTTTGGATGTTGTTAATGAATTAAATACACACACTGATGAGTATAAAGGTAAAAAGGTTGAATTTGAAGGCTTTATTTTAAAGGAAAAGGACTTAGATAAAAATCAATTCTTAATTGGAAGAATGCTATTAAGCTGCTGTGCAGCAGATGCACAAAGTATAGCTATATTATGTCAGTATGAGAATGTAAAAGATTTTAAGCAGGATCAATGGGTTAAAGTTAATGGAATAGTGGACTCAACTAGGGATAAGAAGGGCGGCAGAATATTTATAATAAAGATAGAGAATATGGAAACAGTAGATAATCCAGTAAATAAATATATATATGAATAAAAACTGCAGTTTTTTATGCAGTTTTTGTTTTGCAATTAATTGATTGAGTATATAATTAGTATTAGTATTTGAATGGTTATTACTAAGAGAAGGCAGGGAGGTTTCAGTGTGGAGAAGAATAGAGTTATTTTAGTAACTGGAGGAAGTAGAAGTGGGAAAAGCAAATATGCTGAAGAAATGCTTAAAAATAGGGATGAAGTATTATATATTGCTACAGCAATAATTACTGATGCGGAAATGGAAAACAGAATCAAAAAACATATTGAAAGAAGAAATGAAAAATGGACAACCTATGAAGGATTTAAGGATTTAGATTTAGTTCTGGAAAGCAATAAAGAAGATACAATTATGCTGGATTGTGTTACCATAATGCTTACAAATTTAATGTTTAGCACAGAACGAGACTTCGATAATATGTCATTAGAAGAAGTGGAGATATTATATAAACAAATAGAAAATCAATTTTATAAATTAATTTCAAAGGCAAAGGAGCTAAATAAGACGCTTATAATGGTGACTAATGAAGTTGGATACGGCTTAGTTCCTGAATATAAAATTAGCAGAATTTTTAGGGATATGGCTGGAAGTATAAATCAATTTATAGCTTCATTATGTGATGAGGTATATTTAGTCGCTTGTGGTCTACCTGTTAAGTTAAAGTAATGGAGTTGACAAGTCATTACAGGTATTGTACACTAGATATGGAAATTGAATACAAACTTAGGTGCCTATAATGGGTGAAAAGGGAATGCGGTTAAAATCCGCAGCAGCCCCCGCTACTGTAAGTGAGGACAAATCTTGAAATACCACTCGATGATTAATTATGAAAAGCATTGAGGAAGGTCGGGATGAGGAAGATTCACAAGCCAGGAGACCTGCCTGAGTACATAGTTACAAAGCTTTCGGTGGGAAAGGTCTTTACATAGATATAACTCCGACTTTAGGTCGGTTTTTTTATTTTATAAAGGTGGTGAACTGAAAAGCTTGCCACTTTTTTTCTTTTTAATAGGCTTAGAATTATAAGGGGGTACTTTCATGGCAAGAATCATGATTCAAGGCACAGCTTCATCTGTAGGAAAAAGTATTTTAGTTACAGCACTATGCAGAATTTTTAAACAGGATGGATTTAAGGTTGTACCGTTTAAATCACAAAATATGTCTTTAAATTCATACATAACGCTGGACGGAAAAGAAATGGGAAGAGCCCAGGTGCTTCAGGCCTATGCAGCTGGATTAGAGCCTGAGGCATATATGAATCCTATACTTTTAAAGCCTACCTCAGATAAAAAGTGCCAGATAATAGTGAATGGCAAGGTGTATGGAAATTCTACAGCAATGGAATATCATAACTTGAAACTAGAATTTAAAAGTATGCTTAAGGAGCATTTTGAAAAACTGGAGAAGAATTTTGATATAGTAGTTATGGAGGGAGCAGGAAGTCCTGCAGAGATAAATTTAAGGGATAGGGATATAGTGAATATGGGCATGGCAGAGCTTGTAGACGCACCAGTCCTTTTAGCAGGGGATATTGATAAGGGAGGAGTTTTTGCCTCTCTAGCTGGAACTATGCTGCTCCTAAACGACGATGAAAAGAAAAGAGTAAAAGGAACTATTATAAATAAGTTTAGAGGGGATGTAGAGATTTTAAATCCTGGACTTGATATGCTGGAAGATATTATACATATTCCTTGTATTGGCGTGGTGCCATATTTTAGGCTTCAGCTTGAGGATGAGGATGGTGCTGTGGAATTTAATAAAAATGTTAATGCACCTATTGATATAGCTGTTATAAAGCTTCCAAGAATATCAAACTTCACTGATTTTGATGCTCTCAAAGCTGAAGAAGATGTATCTGTAAGATTTATTACTTCAGTACAGGAGTTTGGAAAGCCTGATTTATTGGTTATTCCGGGTAGTAAAAATACTATCGGTGATTTAATAGCATTAAGGAATTCAGGCCTTGAAGAATGTATTAAGGAATACAGTAAAAGTGGGAAAATTATAGGAATATGCGGTGGATATCAAATGCTGGGAAAGAGCATTGTGGACCCTTATTTTGCCGAAACAGAACTTGAGAAAATTGAAGGCATGGAACTACTTGATATAAATACGGTTTTTCATAATGATAAGGTTACTACCAGAGTTAGAGCTGAAGGAATAAAAGACTCAAGCTGTGTTTATGGTTATGAAATACATATGGGAGTAAGTAGTTATGGTAAAGAAAGCAGACCTTTATTTAAAATAGTTGAAAAGAATGGTGAAAAAGTATGCTATGAAGATGGTGCGATAAATGAAAAGGGTAATATTATGGGCACTTATATTCATGGAATCTTTGATGGAATTCAGTTTAGAGAAAAGCTGCTAAATTCTATTAGAAGGGAAAAGAAAATTATGGAGAAAAAGTCCATAGCCTATGAAAGCCTGCGTGAAAAGGAGCTAGATAAGCTGGCAGATACGGTAAGAAAAAGCTTAAATATGGAATATATATATAAAATTATGGGCGTTGTGCCTAAAAGCTGGTGATACGTTGATAGATATACTTGCAGCAGTAATAATAGACTTTATAATAGGAGATCCTTCTTGGTTTCCGCATCCAGTAATTTATATTGGTAAACTAATAAGCTGTCTTGAAAAGAGCGGCAGAAAGCTGTGTAAAAAGGAAAGTACTCTTAAGCTTTGGGGAGGATTAATAGTTTTAGTTACTGGCTTTATAAGCTTTATAATTCCGTTCATTATTTTAAGGCTTATCAGTAATTACAAGCTTTTATACCATATTATTAATATATTACTCTTATGGACTGTAATTGCAGCTAAATGTCTGCACAAGGAAGCTATAAAAGTTTATGAAGAGTTAAAAGAAGGTAATTTAGAAGGTGCTAGAATAAAGCTCTCCTATATTGTAGGCAGGGATACAAATGAGTTAAACGCTTACGAAATTATAAGAGCGGATGTGGAGACAGTAGCAGAAAATACCTCAGATGGAGTAATTGCTCCATTAATTTTTGCTATGGTAGGAGGAGCACCACTCGCCATGCTATATAAGGCAATTAATACAATGGATTCAATGCTGGGATATATGAATGAAAAATATAAATATATTGGTTTTTTTCCAGCAAAAGTAGATGATGTTTTTAATTATATACCATCAAGAATTACAGGAATTCTTATTGCTCTTTCAGCACCAATTGTAAATGGTAATATAGTTCATAGCCTGAAGATAATGTGGAGGGACAGGAAAAATCATAAAAGCCCAAATTGTGCCTACCCTGAAGGAGCTGCAGCAGGTGCCATGGGAGTTCAATTAGGTGGGATAAACAGATATTTTGGAGAGCTTGTGTATAAGCCCACTATAGGAAATAAGAATAAAGAACTTGGATATAGACACATTTTAGACACTATAAAGCTAATGTATGCTTCAGAGATTATTTTAATTATTATATATTTAATTGTTTTTATCATAAAGTAGAGCTTGTTAAAGGAGTATGGCAATGATACATGGTGGAGATGTTTATTCAGCAGGATTGCTTAAAGGAAGAGAGTTAATAGATTTTAGTTCAAATATTAATCCGTTAGGAGTTCCAAAATCATTTTTGGATAATATGAATAAAGCTGTAGAGGCTTTAGTGAGGTATCCAGATATAGAATATAGAAAGCTAATTGAAAGCTTAAATTTATATATAAGAGAAACTTATAAGGTTAGTTATTTAACTCAGGATAACTTTGTATTAGGAAATGGAGCATCAGAGGTAATAGATTTATGTATAGGACATAGTAAGAAGGTTCTCATTTTAACTCCATCATTTCTAGAGTATGAGTTAAGTGCTGTTAAAGCTAGGTGTGAAATTCTATATTCCAGTTTAGACGAGAATATGGATTATGATTATGAAGATATAAATAATAAATTGAGGGAGGTTGACAGTTTTATCATTGGGAATCCTAATAATCCTAATGGAGGAATACTGGATAGGGATAAGTTTAAAGAAATACTTAATTATTGTGAGAAAAATAAAAAGATCGTGGTTGTGGATGAAGCCTTTATAGAATTTACAGGGGATAGAGAACACAGTGTTATTAAGGAGATTGAAAAATATAAGTGCTTATTAATCATAAAGGCAATAACAAAATTTTTTGCTATGCCTGGGATACGATTTGGCTACGGTATTAGCAGCAACAAAAGCTTAATTAAACAACTTAAAGCTAAGCAAAATCCATGGAACATAAACTGCTTTGCAGAAATAGCTGCAATATACGCTTTAACAGATAAAGAATATACAGCTTCTTCCCTTAAATGGATTGCAGAAGAGAGAAAATTTTTAGAACTGGAGCTAAGCAAGCTTAAATGTATTAGCAGAGTTTATAAAACCCATGCCAATTTTATATTATGTAAACTTAAGGGCATTGATTGTGATACTCTATATGAAAGATGCTTAAAAAAGCAAATTCTAATAAGAAGAGCTAGTAATTTTAAGGGACTAGATGAAAACTTCGTAAGGTTTGCTGTAAAAGATAGAAAGAATAATGCAACACTCATAAATGCTTTAAAAAATATATAGGAGGATATACAGATGGGGATATTAGAAAATACCTTAAGACAAATAGAAAACCTTGATAAGGAGGCAATAGCACAGGCTGAAGAAAGACTAGATAATTTGATAAAACCTATAGGTAGTTTAGGAGCTTTAGAAGACATTGCTGCAAAAATGGCAGGAATTACTGGTAAGGTAAAAAACAAAATTAGCAAGAAAAACATAGTAGTAATGTGCGCTGATAATGGAGTATGTGATGAGGGTGTAAGTGCAGCACCCCAAGAGATAACTTATGCTATGGCTAATTATTTTACTATGGGAGTAACAGGGGTATGTGTGCTTGCAGAGCATAATAATGCAGAGTTAACAATTGTTGATATTGGTGTAAAGGGCAAGTTTGATAATCCAAAAATAATTAATAAAAAAATAGCAGAAGGAACTAAGAATATCCTTAAAGGATCTGCTATGACAAGGGAAGAAGCCGTGCGAGCAATAGAGATAGGAATTGAGACAGTAGATAAGCTTGTTGCAGAAGGCTATGATTTATTGGGTACAGGAGAGGTTGGTATAGGAAATACAACTACTAGTGCAGCTGTACTCAGTGTTCTTTCCGAATTACCAGTTGAAACAGTAGTGGGAAAAGGGGCTGGACTTACAGAGGAACAGTATATTAACAAGAAAAGAGTAATATCAGAAGCTATAACCTTAAATTCACCTAACAAAGAGGATGTAATAGATGTTATTGCAAAGGTTGGGGGCTTTGATATTGCTGGACTATGCGGATGTTATCTTGGAGCTGCTAAAAATAGGGTGCCAATAGTAATAGATGGTTTTATTTCTTCAGCAGCAGCACTATGTGCTTATAGATTAAATCCACTTGCTAGAGACTATATGTTTAGCTCTCACCTTTCTGCGGAGCCAGGAGCAGCATATATGATGAAAGAATTAGGACTTGAACCAATATTAAATTTAAGAATGAGACTAGGAGAAGGGACTGGATGTCCTATGGCATTCAACATAATAGAAGCTGCATTAGCTGCCATGAATAATATGTATACCTTTAATGAAACAATTATGTCAAATGAAAACCTAGTTGATATAAGGGAAAAGTAAATGAGGAGTATAGTAATTTCATCTAATTGCAGTGGAGGCGGAAAAACTACAGTAACCTTGGGAATTATGAAAGCACTTATAAATAGAGGCTATGAAGTGCAGGGTTATAAGGTAGGTCCAGATTATATAGATACAGCCTTTCATTCTTTTATTACTAAGAAGTCTTCTAGAAATTTAGATTTATATTTAATGGGAGAAGATGGAGTAAAGGCAAGTTATTCTAGAGGTCTTGGACATTACGGAGTTATAGAGGGAGTAATGGGGCTTTATGATGGGAAGGGAATAGATACAGAATATTCTACAGCTCATGTTTCAAAGGTACTTAATTTACCGGTGGTGTTGGTGATAAGCCCTAAAGCGCAGGTTGCTACTCTATGTGCAGAAATAAATGGTATGATAAGCTTTGATAATATCAATATTGCAGGAGTAATACTTAATAACGTATCAGAAGGCTATTATAATTTATTGAAGCTTTCAATAGAAACCTACTGTAATATAAAGGTTTTTGGATATGTGCCTAATTGCAGTGAATTAGAGTTAAAGTCAAGGCATTTAGGACTTGTACAAAGTAGTGAAGTACAGGAGTTAGGGGAAAAAATAGATAGATGTTCCAAGCTTTTAGAAAGTTATGTGGATATGGACAGTTTAATTGAAGCTTTTAGAGAAACAGAGGTATACAAGGATAAATTTCATCTAAAGGATAAAGGTATTACAACTGCAGTTGCCATGGATAAGGCTTTTAGTTTTTACTACAAGGAAAATTTAGAACTTTTAGAGGAGCTAGGTGAGGTAGTATATTTTAGTCCACTTGAGGATAAGAGTATCCCATCAAATATAGACTTTTTGTACATAGGAGGAGGTTATCCCGAAGTTTTTGCGGAGCAGCTCAGCAGCAATAAGCCAATGTTAAAAAGTATAAGGGACTATCTTGAAAAGGGAGGAAGGACTTATGCTGAATGTGGGGGGCTTATGTATCTAACTGAAAAGATTTTTAATGATGCTGATAGCAAAGAGTATTTTTATTATGCTGTAGGCTTTTTCAAAGGAAGTGCTTTTATGAGTAAAAAGCTTCAAAACTTTGGATATGCAGAGCTGAACATTAAAAACTCAAAATCCATGCTTTCAAAGGATTTGAGAATAACTTGTCAGGAATTTCATAAATCTTATGTAGAGCTTGAAGAAAGCACTGTGTATAAAGTGGAGAAAAGGTTAGTTAATGGTGAAATAATAAAATGGGATTGTGGATATTTTAAGAAGAATGCTATTGCTGGATATGCACATGTACATTTTTTTAATAATATGGACATGCTACAGGAATTAATAGGCATAAATGCTAATAAAAAATATATTGCTGATTGTGATTTGGAATATAAAAATAAATAGATTGATTAGCTAGGCTGGGCATAAATAAAAGCCACCGAGCTTATAGAAATGGGGCTATTTTACAGTAAGATAGCCTCTTTATTATGCTAAAAACCTTTCGATAATAGAATATAAAATTAACTCAAAAAGAGTTATGACTTAGATTTAAACTATTCTATGAGGTGGAAAAGATGCAAAATCTTTTTAAAAGTAAAATATTCACAAAGAAGTTTTTATCCTACTTAATAATAATGTGCGTGACAATTCTTGCTATAGTATACGTACTACTTAACAACACAAGGAAATCTTTAGAAAGTCAGCAGCTAACTATGATAGAAAATTATAGGAAGGATTCAGCTAATTTGATATTGGGCTGGTTAAATGGAAAGAAACATGATGTTAAAAATCAAGCTGTCTATTTAAGTAATTTAACAGACCAAGAACTAAAGTCAGAAAAGATAACAAAGCTAATTAAAGACCAAGCCACTTGGAAAGATAGCTTTTATGATATATTGATTCTTGATGAAAATGGAATTGTTATCAATTCTGCCAGTGGAGCTTCTAAAATAAATTTATCAAAGAAAAAGTATTTTGTGAATAGTATAAGTGGTAAAACTACTATTACAGGAATATATGAAAGTACAGAAAAGGGAATTCCCATAGTAGCTATAGGGGAACCAATTTTAAAGGAAAATACGCCAAAGTATGTTTTAGTTGGCATTATATCCTTAGAAAATATCAATAATGTTGTTCGTTCTTTAGAATTTGGAGGATGGGCACATGCTTATTTAGTTGATGATAAAAATGCCTTGATTAGTAATAATAGTGATAATATGAGCAAGCATACAAGGAATAATAGTATATTAAATGATGATAATGTGAGTTTAAAGGCTATAGAAGATATAAAAGATAAAAAAATAAGCAGTGAAATGTACGTAGATAGTGATAGAAATAGTGTTTTTTGTACATATCAATGGATTAACGAACTACAGGTTGGACTGGTTATTGAAATAAAGGGTAGTTATCTTTTAGAGCCAATAAATAAATTAATTATGGTTATTATAGCTTTGTCAGCTATAGTGATTTTAGCAAGTATTGTACTGGCGTTTGGTGTAAATATAAACATTGTAAAACCCATTAATGAGATTATTGTTAATACTGAGAATATTATTGAGGGGGATTATAAAAGTTCAATAAATATAAAGACTAAAAGTGAGCTAGATGATTTGGCTGCTAGCTTTAACAAAATGCAAAGGGCAATTGAAATTCGTGAAATAGAATTGCAAAAGAAAAATGAAGCTCTAAAGGAACAAACGCAGCAGGCTATAGAATCCAGCAGACTAAAAAGTGAATTCTTGGCCAACATGTCCCATGAATTAAGAACACCATTGAATTCTATTATAGGATTTACCACTAGGGTTATAAAAAAATCAAAAGGCTTACTTCCAGAGCAGCAGCTAGAAAATCTAAATATTGTAAAGGAACAGGCATATCATTTATTATATCTAATAAATGACCTGTTGGATTTTTCTAAGATTGAGGCTGGTAAAATGGAAGTATATAATGAGGAATTCAGACTTGAAGAAGTGATAGAAGAGACCAGTAATATGATTAAAGTTTTAATTGAAGGAAAACCTATTAAGTATAAAGTGAAATTTAACAGTAATTATCCTATAAATATGTATAGTGATAGATTAAAGGTAAAGCAGATATTAATTAATTTATTAAGCAATTCTATAAAATATTCTGAAACTGGGACTATAGAATTAAAAGTTGAAAAAATTAATGACAGGTGTAAAATATCTATTAAAGATGAAGGTATAGGAATAGCTGAAGAAAATTTAAAAATAATTTTTGAGGAATTCAGACAAATAGATGGTTCTTATACTAGAAAAATTGGTGGAACAGGATTGGGATTATCAATAACTAAGAAATTTGTTGAAATGCTTGGTGGCAGTATAGATGCAGAGAGTAAATTAGGTCTGGGGAGCTGCTTTACTATAACTCTTCCCATTAATAATATGCAGCCAAAAACAATAGAAGAAAGTGAATTACACATTAATAATAAAATTATATGCATTGATGATGATACTAACATTTTAAAACTTTATAAGGAGTATCTAAATGATAATAATTTTAATGTATTATGTTTAAATGGTACTGAAGATGTTGTAAGGATAATTACTGAAGCTAAACCAGACTTAGTAATATTGGATATTATAATGCCCAATAAAGATGGGTGGGAAATATTATCAGAGATGAAAACTAGTACTGCTGCTAAAAATATACCTGTTATTATGGTGTCCGTACTAAATGAAAAGAGCTTGGCTTATAAAATGTATGCAGACGAATATTTAGTTAAACCAATTACTCAAGAAGAACTTTTAAGTGCAGTTAAGAAGGTATTATCAAGGACTAAAGAAATTAAAATATAATATTGGATTGGTGATAATAAATGGGTATTAAGGTTCTTATTGTAGATGACAATAGAGTAAACTTACGCTTACTACAAGAAATACTGGAAGATGAAGGATTTGTAACACAATGCATAAATGAGAGCACCAAAGTAATTGAGGCAGCTATTATATTTAAGCCTGACATAATCCTGCTTGATATAATGATGCCCGTGCTTGATGGGTTCGAAGTGTGTAAATTAATAAAACAGAATTCAGAACTCTATAACATACCCGTAATTATGATAACTGCTAAAACTGAAAGCACTGATTTAAAAAGGGCATTAGAACTTGGTGCTTTTGATTATATAAAAAAGCCTGTGGACGAAATTGAGGTAGTAGCTAGAATTTATTCAGCTTATAATTATAAAACTATAAATGATAAACTAAGAGAAATGGCAATTAGAGATGGTTTAACCGGGTTATATAATCATACATTTTTGCTAGAGCTGTTTCAAGTAGAGTTAGATAAGGCTAAGAGGATAAATAGTAATATTGCTTTTTTAATGATTGATATAGATTACTTTAAAAGTATAAATGATACTTATGGTCATATGATGGGGGATGTGGTAATAAGAGAGATTTCAGCTTTACTTACTGATACAGTTAGAACAGGTGACATTATTGGTAGGTATGGAGGAGAAGAGTTTAGTATAGTCTTAACTGAAGTAACTAATGAACAGGCTTTAGATATTTGTGATAGAATTAGAAAGAATGTAGAACAGCATGTATTTGAAGTGAATGGAAATAGCATTAAAGTTACTGTGAGCATAGGTGTATGTTTAAAGAAGTCACAAAGTACAGCATCTAAGAATGATATAATAAAAATAGCAGATATAGCTTTATATGAAGCAAAGAAAAGTGGTAGAAATAAATGTGAAATGACTATTATATAGAAAGGAGTTACTTAATGAATTTATCGGGGAAGGTGGCATTTGTCACAGGAGCATCTAGAGGAATAGGAAGAAATATAGCATTAGAACTGACTAAAGCCGGAGCAAGTGTGGCTTTAAACTATATAAAAGACGATTTAGCTGCAGAAGAGGCTCTTGAAGAAATTAAAGCTTTAGGAGGCTATGGAATTTTAATAAAGGGTGATGTAAGTAGTTATAGTACCTGCAAAAATGCTATTGATGAAGTAGTGAAGAGTTTTGGTAAAATTGATATTCTAGTGAATAATGCGGGGATATCTATGCTAGGTTTTTTTGCTGATGCTGATGAAGAAATGTGGAATAGGGTAATAGATACAAACTTGAAAAGTGTAATTAACTGCAGTCATGCTGCACTTAATTATATGCTGCAAAAAAAGAGTGGAAGTATTATAAATATATCCTCCATATGGGGCAATGTAGGTGCTTCCTATGAAGTAATATATTCTGCTTCAAAAGGGGCTGTGAATAGTTTTACAAAAGCTCTAGCAAAAGAAATCGCTCCTTCAGGTATACGTGTTAATGCTATAGCCCCAGGGGTTATAAATACAGATATGAATAAGTTTTTGTCTCAGGAGGAAAAAGAACAGTTAATTAATCAAATTCCTATGATGCAATTTGGTGAGGGTGAGGATATAGGCAAACTGGCTGCTTTTCTATCAAGTGATGATTCGAAATATATAACAGGGCAGGTTATCACTGTTGATGGAGGAATGCTTTAAAAAATGTAGTTTTAAATCTAAAATATTCTTTTATAGAAGTTAGGGCTCTAGGCTGTATTTATGGCATAGAGTTTTTATTTTTATACTAATAAATATTCTCTTTTAAACATATAATTTATAAGAGTTTATTAGGGGTTGATATTATATGGGGAGTGAAGATTTTTTTACGTTTAGAGAATACATGAAAAAGGAGTATGACTTATTAACTGCATCTATGGAGGATTATCTTGAAATGATATATAGATTGTCCAGAGATAGCGGGTTTACAAGGATTCACGAGCTAGCTACATCGTTGAATGTACAGCCTCCTTCAGCTACAAAGATGGTTCAAAAACTTGCTGAATTAAAACTTGTAAACTATGAAAAGTATGGCATAATTATATTAACTGAGCAGGGCAAATTGATGGGGAGTACACTACTTGAAAGGCATAATACAATAGAAAGCTTTTTAAAGTTAATTGGAATCTCTCAAGGTGTACTAGAGGAGACTGAAAAAATAGAACACACTATTAGCCCTGAAACCTTAGAGTATCTTAAGGATTTTATTGAATTTATTAAGCAAAACCCACAGTTCATTAGTTCCTTTGATAATTATCGCAAGAATAAGGAAATATAGATAGCAACTATAAGTATTATTTAAATAGTATAAAGCAAAAAAGCTGCCCTCATAAGAAGGACAGCTTTATTTAACATAAGTATCTAAAAATTCATATACTTTTTTTATATAAGTCTGCTTATCTTTAACAAAAGTACCTGCATGAGCTGAAGTAGAACAAATATAAATAGCTTTTGGACCTTTTTTAACATTGTACATATCTTTGCTCATTGAAACTGGAACAATAGTATCCATTTGTCCGTGAATAAACATAATTGGAGTATTTACATCTTTAATAGCATTTATTGGTGATACTTGCTCATAGGCAAAACCAGACCTAAATAAGGAAACCATACTTCCATAAAACAGTAATGTTTTATTTAATATTGGGTTCTTTATATTATATCCTTCCTTTAAGCCTTTTGAAAAAATAGTTGATAAATCAGAGTAGCCGCAATCTGCAATATAAAAAGCAACTTTGTGCTGGTTTTCATTTATTTTAGAATGAAGAAGTGCAGTTGCTGCCCCCATTGATTCTCCATGAACACCTATAATGCCTGGACCATTTTTGTCCCAAACCCAGTTCACAAATGCATCTAAGTCATACTTTTCATAGTAGCCATAGGTTATAGTATCCCCGCCGCTTTCTCCGTGATGACGAGAATCGTAGATAAGAACATTGTAGCCCTTATCTATATACATATCTACATATTTCAATGAACTCCATCTGTTATCCCTAATTCCATGAACTAGAATTACAGTGTTTTTTGTATGTTTAGGATTATAAATATAAGTTCCATTGAGTTTATAGCCATATTTTGATTCAATACTCATATCCTCTTTCAGATAACTATAAAATTTTATATCGTCAAAGGTATATTTATATATATTATACACTGCTGACACGCTGGCAGTTTCTAACTTATAGGATTCTTTGTAAAGTGTATTACCTACATATATGCCCACAGAGTTAACTGCGATAAAAATTATAATAACTATAGACCAAATAATTTTCTTCTTCATATAACCCTCCTTTAATAGAGTGTTTATAATATTATAGCATTTATACTTATTTATTGTAGTGGAAGTATTATGAAAAGTGCTCAAAAGGATATGAAACCTTTATTATTCCCACATAGTAGTATAACATAAAATAGGATAAATATTTTATGTTATTATAAAAATCTTTGATATTAATATTATACAAAAAAGAGAAGCTATGGTTACAAAGCTTCTCTTTTAATAAATTAATAATATTATTTTTTTATTATTTTGTATTAATATTTATACTTCCATTATCATTATTAATATTAAATTCAATATCAGAATTGCCAATGCTGGAATTAACATTACTCTCATTAACAGTCTTTTTTACAGGAAGATCAAAGTCATTTTTTATACTTCCCATTTTTGTATGAAGAATGAATTTCCCTTGCTGCTCTCTAGGAACTCTTAGAGTTACTGAACCAAATTTACTCTCTATGCTTACATTTTTTGATATAATTTGGTTGTTTTCAAAAGTAACACTTCCATTATTATTAGAAAGCTTTACTTTTCCACCAGCATTTTTTAGTTGAATTGTGCCAAACTTGTTTGTAGAAGTAACATCCCCTCCGATAGCTTCTAGGGTTACTTTACCATTTTCTCCGTAAGCCTCTGTACTGTTTTTAACATCCTTTACAGTTATAGAACCAAATTTATTTTCAGTATACAAGGAACCATCTATATTAGTAATATTAATGCTTCCATTTTTGTTTATTACTTTAGTATCTCCTTTTATTGAGTCTACAGCAATTGAGCCAAATTCATTGGTTACTTCAAGTGCTCCTGTAACATTTTTAACTGAAATTGATCCATTCTTATCATAAATAGTTGTTTTTCCAGATACTGAATTAACATCTATTTTTCCAAATTCATTTTTTAAATCTAATGCTATATTTTCTGGTACTCTAATAACTAGATTGATATTTTTCACATTAGCTTTTCCTTTATCTAAAGCGTTGAAATTAGTAGTAATCTTAACTGGATTATTGTCAGTTACTTCAACTAGTGAATTGTAAATTGATTTTGCATAGTCTACATCATTGGTGTTAAGCTTGATTTCAGCATCCAGTTCTATATTATTGCTAGAGCTTTTGCCAACCTCAATTGTACCAAATTGATTTTCAACAACTAGCGTATTTTTGCCATTAGCATTAATTGTTAAGTTCTTCTTGAAGCTTTCCTCATACCTGTAATTGTTTATTGAAAAAGGTATACCTGAGAAATTTATGTGACTATTAATTTTAGTTAATGTAAAAGCTCCTGTACAGTACAAGATAATTAAAATGATAGCAAATATACTAAAACCATCAAATCTAATTTTTGAATCTTCACCTTTTACTATTACTCCGCTTAAAAGTAATTCAATACCTAATAAAATTATTGCTATTGGCCACCAGCTAAGTACTTGTGTTACTGTTATTATTCCTGAGGTTCTTGCTATAAAGAAAGCTGAACCAAGAACTATAAGTAAAAGTCCCAGAGTAAGGGTACCTACTCTCCATCTTCTCATTCTTTAACCCCCTATTTACATAATTATTAATATTTTTTACTTCCTAGTAATAATTTAATCCCTAAAGCAACAAAGATTAATGAAACTAAACCTGTTTGAAGATAATTTCTTACGTTCCAGCTTATTAATGTGTCAAGAATAGGAAATACAATTTTATCAATTAAAGCTATACATCCAACAGCAATTAAAATGATTCCTAAAAATTTGCTAGTATTTTGCGACGAATTACTTTTAGAGTTAAGCCAAGTTATAATATCAAGATCTTTATCTTCAGGCGGTATTTCAGATTTTGCCTTTTCTCTTACGTCAAACATTGCATAAAACCATATGATTGGTATAATAATCCCAAAGAATCCTATGTGTAGCCAATCATTTAAAAAAATAGTTAAAAAGAAAAGCGCCATTATTTGGATTCCCTGTTTTTGAAGCCCCAAGTACATATGTCCAGCCCCTGGTAAAATTGAAAAAAACATTGCAGTTGATTTTTGATTTCTCACTAAAAACATCCCCTTTATTAATTAACTGATTATGTAATAATTGTATTACACAATCCTTAAGAAAAAGTACAATAAAATCTTAAGAAAGTCTTAACAAAAATCTCAAATTAATGAATTATGTTAATGTTTTATCAGTGACTTAATAATATCATATCTCATTTTTTTGCACATTTAAACACTTTGTGTAAAATTTTAATAATTTTGGAATATAAATAATATGTAATAGATTACTCACATATAATGAATAACGCAGGAAGGTTTTACTCTATGGTTAATGATGGTAATAAAGCTGGACAGGTTTGTTAAAAAAAGATAAAATAATCATAGTTAGATGCGTTTAAGCTTATAAGAGTATAGTAAAGGTGGGGGAAAATGGATAATTTAGCTGCATTCATCATAGGTGCTCTTCAAATAACACTGCTAGATCTTACTTTGTGTGGGGATAATATCGGAGTAATTGCTTTAGCAACTAGAAATCTTTCTGATAAATTTGCTAAAAAGGCAAGTTTTTTTGGAATTATGGGGGCTATACTGCTAAGAATTATTTTTGCATGCGCTATTACTCTAATTTTAAATATACAGTGGATTCCGATAAAATTACTTGGTGGTCTGCTGCTTGTTAAAATTACTTGGGATTTCATAAAACCTCAGGAGGAGCCCTTGCACAGAAGTGAGGTTGATTCCGCAAGTAGATTTTGGGATGCAGTTAAGGTTATTATAATAGCAGATATAAGTATGAGCCTAGATAATGTGCTAGCTATAGCTGGAGCTGCTAATGGAAATGTATTACTTATAGTATTTGGTATATTGCTTAATGTACCTATAATATTCTTTGGAAGTCAGTTTGTGGCAAATCTAATGAAAAGGCATCCTATAGTTATTTATGTGGGTGGAGCAATATTAGCTCATACTTCTTTTAATATGATCTTAGAAGATAATTTAACAAAAAGGTTTTTAGTTTTACCACAAAGTTTTAATGTGATTTTTCCACTTATCATGGCAATTCTAGTGCTTTTGTATGGCTATATATATTTAAATTTTATGCAAAAAACACAAAAGATAAAAGCTAAAAGAAAACATATTTCTTGAAATAACATATTTCTTATATTAATTTTAATATTATATATAAGAAATAGGTTTGGAGGAAAAGATGGGGAAAAGGAATATGGATAATATTGATAAAGATAATTTGTGCAGTAATGATGCTTCAAATACTAGGCCCAATGAAAACTGTGCTAATGATGATATAAACCGTAGTGATGCTGAAAGTGAGTTTCAGGAACCATTTATAATTGAAGAGAGTGTGAAACAAATAAATCAGGGTAAAAAGCAACCACAGGAAAGTGTACCCATCGAGAAAGCTAGTACTGCTAATCAAACACAACAAGCTCAGCAAGCACAACCAAGTCAGAATACAATAAATGATAATATAAGTAGTGCTGCCAATCTTCTTGAAAATCTTAATACTATAAAGGAAGATATTATAAAGCTTCCATTAAATCCTGCAGAAAAGGATTATATGGATGTATATGTATTTCCTCTATTGAATGTCTTACTTGATCTAAGCACTACTTCTTTAAATCTATCGAGTACAACCTCAAAATTGGCAGTATCCTATGTGACCACTCCGAAGATTTCTAAGCTAAAAGATACAGAACATATGGTATATGATATAAATGATAAATGTGAAGATGTATACAAAGTATTAAAGCAGAGAATTAATTTTGTTTTAAAGTGCATAGATAAATGTGAAAAGTAATCCTTTTGATTTCGTCAATGGGATTATTTTTTTATTTAAAATAATTATTATGTAAAAGAATATGATTAAATTACTTTGTTTTCACAAATAATATCAATAGGGTGCTTACAGTTTGCACAATATTTCCACTGAAAGGAGAAAGGAAAATGACACAATATTATATGCAATGTGGTCATACAGCAAGCTCCTATGATGAAAACAATAATCCAATTTGTGCACTTTGTACTGGTTCTCATGATGGATATAACCAAGTTTTTCATCCAAGATGGGAAGGACGACAAGCTCAGTGTATTTATTGTGATAACACTACTGAAAGCAGTGTAGATCTACCATATTTTGCATATCAGCCACAACAAAATGCAGATAGTTATTACTGCGGATGCAAAGATTGGATGTAAAAAAATTTTAATTAATGTTCCAAAATCCCCTCTATGAGAATATAAATAATAAGGAGGGGGTTTTATGGATTCCTTTTATAGAGAAGATATATCTAATTTTATTCACAGTAAATGTAGAGTAACTGAAGAGGAACTTTTAGAAAAGTTTAAAGATTTAACCTTAGAGGAATTAAGAAAAGAATTGTATATATTAGAGTTTATTGTGGATAAACCAGAAATATATTATATTGACGGAAAGTATATAAGCAAGCACTGCAAGCACCTAGAAACATAATGTATAAATATAGACACAGTATAATTAGTATTTAAGCACTAATTATACTGTGTCTTAGTTTTTGTTATTATTTATTTTAAGTGTTTAAATTCTTAAAAATCTCTTTGGACTTTACAATAAATATAAGCATTGCTATAGAGAATATTGCAAAGAAGCCTTCAACAAACCATATATTATTAAGTATATGTACTTGAGCAAGGCCCGCCGGGAAGTCCATTACTGCATGTGCTATAATTGCAATTAATAGATATATAGGCTTTTTAGACTTTACTGAATAGATCACTATTAAAGAAAAACCTAAGTGAGCTATTATAGCAAACAATCTTTCAAATGCACCTAAAGAAGTTAAAGCAGGAGTGGCGCTTATGAGAGAGCTTTTTATTGCAGCAATTGTTGCTGCAGGTGCTTTACCACTCAATGTTTTTTCAAAAAGCCCAGCGTTGATGAGTTTTGCATAAAAAATATAAGTTAAGTTACCAAAGCATGCCAGTAATATGGCCTCTATACCTCCGTGACCAATTCCAAATGCTATACCATCCTTCCACTCTGTTTCTTTCTTCATAAATAGTTTCATTATAATATATCTTCCAACCTCTTCAAAAACACCAGCAGCTAATGCGCCATAAATAGCAAATAGTAGAGGCGCAGTTATCAAATTGTTATTCATTACAAACACATGCATGAGTTTTTCTAAGATTTGTGAAAAAACTATAAAGGTTAGTACGCCAAGTATAACTGGTTTAACGGATATCTTATCTTTTAATTTGAAAAAGATAAATAAACCAATTGGAAATAGCAAGGAAAAGATAGCTGCAAAGGCCATCATATAGATGACAGAATTACTTACCATTGTATTTTACCCCCCAAAAAATTAATAACATTATATTTTTACCTATATTTAAAGCTTATAAAGTATAATTCCTTTTTATGTATTTAAACTATGTTATGATAATTATACTATAAAATATTAGAAGTATGTGAATGTATAAAATAATTTTTATATTGATACATATGCTAAGAAATGTATAAAAAATACATGATTTTCTGTTTTATGCATAAATATTTAATTAACCCTTGACTAAACTAAAGTTCTAGTGCATAATAATAAACGAAAAGAATGAGTAAATAACCAAGGTAGAGGTGCGATACTTATTAGTACTGTTGTGAAGTTAAGCGCGTTGAAGCAGCAGGAAAGGAAATATCGCCGAAGCGTACAGTAAATGCTTTAATACTGTATAGCTGGTTTTGCATAGAATATGTGCATAACTGTCACAAGTTTTCTTGTGGAGAGCTATCATTCAAATAGATTTAGGTCGTTTGTTTTTAATGCGATTTAAAGCCTTGAGTGTACGCGCTCAAGGCTTTTTTATACTCTCGCTGGTAATTTACTTATCGGAAAAAACTGATAAGGAGGACGTAACTATGGAACAAAATACAAAATTAAAGAAGGATATAGGGCTTGTAATTGCCACAGCTCTAGTAGCTGGAAATATGATGGGATCGGGTATATTTATGTTGCCTGCAACTTTGGCGGACAAGTCAGGACCAGGAGCAACTATGTTTGCATGGATAGTTACAGCGCTTGGGTCAATATTTTTAGCATTATCCTTTGCTAGACTAGGAACAAAGGTACCAAAGACTGGAGGACCTTATGAATACTCAAAGCTTGCCTTCGGAGATTTCATGGGTTTTATGAGTGCATGGTTATATTGGAATGGATCATGGATAGGTAATGCTGCAGTAGTAATAGCAGTATCTAGTTATGCAGGAAAGCTAATACCTGCCATAGGAAATAGCCAATTAGGAGCATTTTTATTTGCGTCAATAGTACTATGGATATTCACTATAATAAACATATTTGGAGTTAGAAAAGCAGGTAAGATTCAGACAACAATAACATTCTTTGAATTAGGACTATTTTTATTATTTATAATTGTAGCTGCACTACACTTCAATGTATCAAACTTATTACCACTATTCCCTGCTGAAAAAGGACTAGGCACAATGCCAAGTGCTGCTACTTCAACACTTTGGGCATTTGTTGGTCTTGAAAGCGCATCTATAGCAGCAGGTGAAATTAAGAATCCTGAAAAGAACGTAGCAAAGAGTACTATCATCGGAATCATAATTGTTGCTGTTATGTATATGGCAATTAATTTCTTTGCAATGGGTGCAATGCCAAATGGAGCACTTGCTAAGAGCAGCGCACCATTAGCAGATATTTTATCTCAATATTTTGGTTCTGGAATTACAAACTTTATAACTATTGGTGCTGTAATCAGTATTCTAGGAACTACAGTTGGATGGCTTCTATCTACAGCTCGTGTAGCATATGCAGCAGGAAAGGATGGAATGTTCCCTGAATTCTTTGCAAAGGTTCATCCAAAATATAATACACCTTATGTAGCTATAATTATAGGATCTGTATTAGTTAATGTACTTTTATTATTGAACTATAATAAAACCACAAATGCAGCTTTTAACTTTATAATACTATTAGCAACACTATCTTTCTTGCCAATATATGCAATGACTTCGGCAGCAGATATGATACTAATAGTTAAAAAGGAAAAGAATTTCAACTTGTGGAATTTTATAAAGAATTCTTTTATACCACTTGTAGGATTTCTATATGCATGCTGGACAATCTATGGTTCAGGTGCAGAAACAGTAATGTATGGATTCCTTCTAATGCTAGCTGGGGTACCATTCTATATTTATATGACCTTAAAGAATAAAGAGAGATGTGATTCAATAAGAAATTTTGATAAGATTGCTTAATAGTAATTTTGAATAAATTGTTAAAAAGGACTACCTCATTTTTTGTGAGATAGTCCTTTTATTATAGAATTATTTCCTGAGTATTCCAAATCTCCTTTGAATATTCACGTATAGTGTTATCACTGGAGAAGATACCCGATTTAGCGATGTTTGCTATACACATTTGCTGCCATTTATCCTTTTGTTTATAGTAGCTGTCTATTTGATTCTGAGCTTTTACATAGGAGTCAAAATCTTTAAGTACAAAATATTCGTCGTTGTTGTAAATTAAATTGTCATAGAGCATATTAAATTCAGAACCAGCAACCCCAAGAGATCCATTCATAATTTGATTTATTATGCAGTTGATTCTTCTATCATTATTAAAGATTTCTCTAGAAGAGTATCCTCCATGTTTGTAGTAATCCAGGACTTCGTAATCCTTTAATCCAAAGATTACAATATTCTCATCACCAACAGCATCTTTAATTTCAATATTTGCGCCATCCAAAGTGGCTATGGTTACAGCTCCATTCATCATAAACTTCATATTACCAGTACCTGAAGCCTCTTTAGTAGCAGTTGAAATTTGTTCACTCACATCAGAGGCAGGAATAATCCTTTCAGCTAAGGAAACTCTATAATTTTCTAGAAAAACTACCTTAATTTTATTGTTTAATTGAGCATCGTTATTAACCATGAAAGCTATGCTGTTAATTAGTTTTATTGTCTGCTTAGCTAAATGATAACTAGGAGAAGCTTTTGCTGCAAAGAAGAAGGTTCTTGGTACTATATCTAAATTTGGATTCTGTTTTAATCTATTATATAAGTCAAGGATGTTAAATACATTAAGTATTTGTCTTTTATAGGCATGAAGTCTTTTAACTTGAACATCAAAAATAGAATAAGGGTCAACTTTAATGCCATATTTTTTATAGATATCATTAGAAATCTCAATTTTATTATTTAGTTTGACCTTGGCAACTTTATCTCTAAAGGCACTATCATCTTTATAGGGGAGAAGAGATGATAGATTATTTGGACTTTTTATCCAAGAATCACCTATAGTTTCAGTTATTAAATTAGCAAGCTCAGGGTTTGCCTGAAGCAGCCATCTTCTATGAGTAATTCCATTAGTTTTATTATTAAATTTATAAGGAGAATAATTATAGAAACTTGAGAGTTCTTGTTTCTTTAATATTTCTGTGTGAAGCTTAGCAACTCCATTTACTGAATGGCTTCCTACAATTGCAAGATAGGCCATTCTAATTTGATTATCTTTTATAATAGCCATTTCATTAATTTTGTTCCAATCACCATGGTATCTATCCAATACTTCTTCACAAAATCTTTTGTTTATTTCTTCAATTATCATAAAAACTCTAGGTAGAAGCTTTTTAAACATATCTACTGGCCATTTTTCAAGGGCTTCAGCAAGTATTGTATGATTTGTATATGCAATTGTACTTGTAGTTATTTTCCAGGCTTCGTCCCAAGACAGCTTTTCCTCATCTATTAGTATTCTCATAAGCTCTGGTACAGCTACTGCTGGATGGGTATCGTTTATGTGAATTGCTGCAAAATCATTTAATTCCTTAATTGAGTGACCAGTTTTCTTAAATCTCCTTACAATACTCTGCAAACCAGCACTTACAAAAAAGTACTGCTGTTTTAATCTTAAAAGTCTGCCTTCTATGTAGCTGTCATCAGGATATAAAACTTGTGATATGGATTCAACAGAAGCCTTATATGAGCTAGCTTTAGAATATTCTCCCTTGCTAAAGGAGAAAAGGTCAAATTCTGTGTCAATTGGTTCGGCACTCCAAAGCCTTAAAGTGTTGACTGAATTATTATCATATCCAATAACTGGAGTGTCATATGGAACAGCCCTTACTGCATCATAGTTCTCATGTATAAAGGAAAGTCTTCCATTAATTTGGCTAATTCGTATGTTACCTCCAAATCTTACTTCAACAGATTTATTTTCTTTACGAATTTCCCATACATTTCCTTCTTTTAGCCAATTATCTGGAACTTCAACTTGATAACCATTTATTATCTTCTGTTCAAAGAGTCCATGATTATATCTAATACCACATCCGTGGCCTGGTATGCCGAGGGAAGCCATGGAATCTAGAAAGCATGCAGCAAGTCTCCCAAGCCCGCCATTTCCAAGGCCAGCATCATTTTCTAACTCTTCAAGCTCTGAAATATTAATTCCTAATTCTTTAAGGCCTTCTTCACATAGTGAATATATTCCTATGTTTAAAAGATTACTCTTTAAAAGTCTTCCGATTAAAAACTCCATAGAAAAGTAATACACTTGTTTAATATTATTTTCAGTGTAATAATTGTTTGAATTAACCCAGGCCTCAGTAATATAATCTCTTACAAGCCCACCTAAGGCCATATATATGTGAAGCTTTGGGGCGTCTTCTATTTCTTCAGCAAAAGTATTCATAAGTTTTCTTTTAAAATCAAACTTGAATTTTTCTATATTTAACCTCATAATATCCTCCAAATTGCCGATATTTGCTTATAATCTTAACTTTATATTTACTGCAAAGATGAGTATAGTTCAATATATTTTTTAGCAGAAATGCACCAGCTGTTGTCCTCGGTTAATGCTCGTTTAATTAGATTATTAAATACAGGTTTATTTTCATATAGACTTACTGCTCTTTTTATTGTATAGAGCATGTCATGAGCATTGTAATTACTAAAAGAAAAGCCATTACCTTCTCCAGTAACTTCATTAAAGGATATTACTGTATCCTTTAAACCTCCAGTTTCCCTAACGATAGGAAGTGTACCATATCTTAGTGCTATAAGTTGGCCAATTCCGCAGGGTTCAAAAAGAGAAGGCATTAGGAATAAATCAGAACCAGCATAGATTTTCTTCGCAAGCTCATTATTAAAGCATATATTTGCCGATAGCTTATCAGGATATTTTCCAGCGTAGTATCTAAACATATCTTCGTAGGTAGGTTCACCAGTGCCTAGCACTACAAGCTGAATGTTTAATTGAAGTATTTCTTCAATTAAACAGCTTATTAGGTCTATTCCCTTTTGTGATGCGAGCCTTGTTACCATTCCAATCATAGGGATATCCTTGTTTACAGGTAAATTAAGCTGCTCCTGGAGCTTTGTTTTATTAAATAATTTGTTCTCTATATTGTTTTCATCAAAATTAAAGAATATTTCCTTATCTTTTCTAGGATCATACATAGTTGTATCTATACCATTTACAATACCGGATAAATCATTGCTTCTTGCACATAACAAGCCGTGAAGGCCTTCGCCATAGAAGGCTGTTTTTATTTCTTCGGCATAAGTATTACTTACAGTGGTAATTTTATCAGCAAAATTTAATCCGCCTTTCATAAAAGAAACACCATCATAGTATTTTAATTTATCTTCTGTAAAATACTCATCACCTAAGGATAAAAGTTCTCCCAAAATCTCTTTTGAGAATACACCTTGATATTGTAAATTGTGAATTGTAAATATTGTTCTAATGTTTTTATAGTTATTTTTCCAGGAAAAGTGCTCCTTCATTAGAGGAATTATCATTCCTGTATGCCAGTCGTTACAGTGAATAATATCTGGTGTGAAATTATCCATTGTATCAATAGCCTCAAGCACCGCTCTGCAAAAATAAGAGAATCTTTCTCCGTCGTCGTAGTACCCATAGGAAGCTGGTCTTTTAAAATAGTATTCATTATCTATAAAGTAATAGGGAATTCCTTCATATTCAAGATATTGAAGTCCTCCATATTGATTTCTCCAGCCAACAGGTACATTAAAGGTACTTAGTGTTTTAAGCTTTTCCTTAAAGGAGTTAGCCATAGTACCGTACTTAGGTATTATTACTCTTACATCTACTCCTAAACTGCGAAGAGTCTTTGGCAGTGCATAGGCTACGTCACCTAGGCCTCCAGTTTTAATAAATGGATGAGCTTCAGAGGCTACAAATAATACTTTCATTGCAAATCTCCTTTAAAATAAAGTTTTTTTCTCAAGTACAAGTGGCATGTTTTCATGGCCTATTAAATCGTTATGTGCTTCTACTTCTACGTTTTTGTCTATAATAACATTGGAGAGGTTAGCATTCCCACCAATAATACAATTTTGCATTATAATACAATTTTTAATATTAGCATTCTTTTCAATGTTAACTCTTCTAAAAATAATACTATTTTTAACAGTACCTCCAATGATGCAGCCATTAGCTATCAAAGAGTTTGAAACCTTTGAAGTATTTTCATATTTAGTAGGAGCTTCATCTTGAACTTTAGTATATACTTTGCCATTTTTGAAGAATAAGTCCCTATTTATCTCAAGGTTAAGCATATCCATATTGGCTTTATAAAAGCTATTTATGGAGTTTATACATGCTGCATACCCATTAAATTCATGGTTATTAATATAGTAATTATTAATGTTTTTATATACTGCATCCTTTAAAGTTGTGTACATTCCTGTTTTTATGCCTTTTAAAACTAAATCTATTAAAACCTGTTTTTTCATAATAAACATTTCCATAGAAATTTTGCAATCAGATGGTGAGCCTATATTTCTTCCGACACTAATGACTTTTCCGCTGCTATCTATGTTTAATATATCACAGTTGTTAAAAAGGTTGTTTCCACCATCTATAGATTTGTATATTACAGTAATGTCTTTACCTGACTTTTCATGAAATTCAACTGCTTTTTCATAATCTATATTACATATCATATAGGAAGGGGAGATTATTACATTGTTTTCTTTGCTTTTATATAAATAATCCATATTGCTTTCAAGAAGCTTCATATCATCTGTACAACCGTTATAGCTGAATAGAAAAATACCACTTTTTTTTCTATCTAAATCCCAAGGCTTTCCTGAACCAATATGATCTAGTAGTGACCTAGATTTTGTTTCAGTAAAAATTCCTATGTTTGTTATTCCTGCATTTACTAAATTAGAAAGAGCAAAATCTATAATTCTATATCTTCCTCCAAATGGAATGGATGCAATTGTCCTATTTCTAGTAAGCCTTTTTAAACCATCATCATTTTCATTTAAAGTTAAAATTCCCATATAATCCTTTAACATGCTGTTCACCTCGTAAATAAAATATAATTTAGTAATCTATATTTTTGTAGTAGCTGCTAGGTCTATGGTTTCTTTGTCAATAACTCTTCCTTCGCCTACTACCGCTACCTCATCACCATTGCTCACAAGAGTATCTTCTTCTATAATAACGTCTTGACCTAAGATAGCTTTATTTATTATGGAATTCTTTTTAATTTTTGTATTTGACATTATAACTGAATCTCTAACGGTGGCATTTTCTTCAATGTGTACACCAGGAAATATAACTGAATTTATTACTTTACCATAGATTTCACATCCTTCAGCCATGATAGAATTAGTAACCTCAGCATTAGGTCCTATATATTGTGGTGGCTGCATAGGATTAACGGAATATATTTTAAAGCTTGTATCATGTATATTTAAATCATTTTTGTCATCAAGCAAATCCATATTAGCTTGCCATAAGCTCTCAATAGTACCTACATCTTTCCAGTAGCCTTCAAAAGGGTAAGCCATCATTTTTTTATCATTTTCTAGCATAAGAGGTATTATATTTTTACCGAAATCATTGCTGGATTTAGGATTACTTTCATCTTTAATAAGGTATTGCCTTAAAACCTCCCAAGTGAATATATATATTCCCATGGAGGCTAATGTACTCTTAGGCTTTTTAGGCTTTTCTTCAAATTCGTATATTTCAAAATTTTCATTAGCATTCATAATGCCAAATCTGCTAGCTTCCTCAAGCGGTACATCAATTACTGCTATGGTTGCATCAGCATTATTTTTCTTGTGAAATTCTAGCATTTTTGAATAATCCATTTTGTATATATGATCACCTGATAAAATCAGTACATATTCAGGGTCATGATAGTCAATATATCCAATGTTTTGATAAATAGCATTAGCAGTACCTTTATACCAGTCTCCGCCAGTAGACTTCATATATGGCGGAAGGACGCTAACACCACCGCTAGCTCTATCTAAATCCCAAGGTGCTCCAATGCCAATATGAGAGTTAAGCACTAGAGGTTGATACTGAGTAAGCACACCAACTGTATTAATCCCAGAATTAGAGCAATTACTTAAAGGAAAATCAATTATTCTATACTTTCCGCCAAAAGGTACAGCGGGCTTGGCTATCTCCTTTGTTAAAACACCTAATCTGCTTCCTTGTCCTCCAGCAAGAATCATTGCAATCATTTCATTTTTTGTCATACAGATACCTCCCCAATAGAAAATGATGTTTGTTGTAGCTTTATTTTTTATTAATATTTTTTCCTAGTTTTAATCTCTGGTTCTATAAATATAGTAGACAAAGGTGGAATTTTGATTTTTATATGGTATGGTTGATTATGCCAACTATCGTTTACTGCTAATAATAGTTCATCGTTGGTTTGATTAGAACCTCCATAACAGGATTTATCACTGTTAAAGGTTTCCTTATACTTTGTAAGCTTTGGGACGCCTATCTTGTAGTCCTCAAATACCATTGGGGTAAAATTGCATACTACAATTACGCAGCTGTTTTTCTTCAAGCCTTTACGCATAAAGGAAATAATACTTAAATCTTTATTTTCATGGTCTATCCATTGAAAACCTTCATAGCTGTGATCTTGTTCCCAAAGGGCTTCTTTAGCTTTGTAAAAATTATTTAAGTCTTTTACATACATCTGCATTGAATTATGCATAGGATATTCAAGTAGACTCCAATCAAGTTCGCTTCCAAATCTCCATTCGATAAACTGTCCAAGTTCACCACCCATAAATAACAGTTTTTTACCTGGATGACCAATCATATATGCATAAAACATTCTGAGACTTGCAAACTTTTGCCAGTAGTCACCAGGCATTTTATCTAAAAGTGACTTTTTACCATGCACTACTTCATCGTGAGAGAGGGGAAGTATAAAGTTTTCTGAAAAAGCATACATTAACGAAAAGGTTATTAAATTATGATTATATTTTCTATATAGTGGATCAAGTTGCATGTATTTTAACATATCATTCATCCAACCCATATTCCATTTATAGTTAAAGCCAAGACCTCCTGCATAGGTTGGTGCGGTTACAGCAGGAAAGGCGCTGGAGTCTTCTGCGGTTGCTAGTACATTGGGGTAATATTTAAAAATAGCCTTATTCAATGCTTTTAAAAAGTCTATAGCCTCTAAATTTTCTGTTCCATTGCTCCAATAAATTATGTTGGCTACTGCATCTACTCGTATTCCGTCAATATGATATGTATCAAACCAAAAAAGTGCACTTGAAATTAAAAACATACGAACCAGTGGCTTCGCAAGATCAAAATTGGCAGTTCCCCATTGATAATTTTCTCCTTTTCCTGGGTCTGAATATTCATAAAGAGCAGTACCATCAAATCTATACAATCCATGGGAATCTTTACAGAAGTGACTGGGAACCCAATCTAATATAACACCAATTCCTCTTTGATGAAATTTATCAACAAAATACATAAAGTCTTTAGGACTACCAAATCTGCTTGTAACAGAAAAATAACCTGTACTTTGATATCCCCAAGAATCATCCAAAGGATGTTCGGCTAGCGGAAGCAATTCTATGTGGGTGTACCCCATTTGAGATACATATTCTGAAAGCTCATCAGCAATTGTTCTGTAATCTAAAAATTCACTGTTCTCGGTACGTTTCCAGGAACCAAGATGTACCTCATATATATTCATTGGTTTATCGTATATCGGCTTTTTTTGTCTTTTATTAAGCCAACGTTTATCATGCCACTTATACCCTTTCAGATTGACAACCTTTGAAGCAGTGCTGGGACGCTCTTCTGAATAAAAAGCAAAGGGATCAGCTTTCATAAAAGAATGTCCATCCAATGTATGAATTTCATATTTATATATTTCCCATTCCGTTATCCCTTCAATAAATAGAGTCCAGATACCTAAATTATTTTTCCTTTTCATTATATGAAGGGTACCATCCCAATTATTAAAATTTCCTACAACTCTTACTTCTTTAGCATTGGGAGCCATAACTGAAAATCGTACTCCCTGGATCTTATTATTACAAACTATATGGCTGCCGAGAATATTATATAAGTGTAAAATTGGTTTTTCATTTCCGGTTAGCTTATATTTTAAAGAATAATTTTTGATGTGCTGCATGATATTCCTCCTAAAGTTAAGGTATGTATAAAAAAAGGCAGAACCATTTGGCCTGCTTTATTAAATTACGTCATGAAAAATCAAAATATGACAAATTTTTTTAAATTGTGTGAATTACGGTGGAAGATAAAATTAGTCATTCATTAATATATATACTAAAGCTTTTTTTATATACCGTCAACTGTCATAGGAACCTTATTTAAGTGATTACAAATGTTTACATTAACTATAGTTTACAGTTGCTAGATTTTTTTCAAAAATATAAAACCTAAGAATTGAAAGTGCAATTCCTAGGTTTTAAACTTGTAAAATTATTTTCTGCTTGCTATTAAAAATTACTTTAATTCATTTTGCATATTTGTAGCATTAGTTTTTGCATTTTGAACATCAGGTTGAGGAGCATCTTTAGTTGTGTACCAGCCTTTACTCTCCATAGAGTTAAATATTTTACTTTGAAGGTCTTGAACCTTTTGATAATTAGTCATTAGTGTATTTTTAAGATTAGGGCAAGAGGTTTCAGTCATTCCTACGCTATAAGCACCTATAACCTGCTTTTCGCTAGCAAGTAAATCATGCATTAAGTCTTTTTCCTGCATAGTTGTAGTATTCATATTATATCCCTCCAATTATTCTACTAATATAAATAATCTATTTATTATTGATGAGAATCTAAATAGGATTTAAGAGTTGTAAAATTGTCTTTGTGAACCTTTGCTGCTTCATTGCAAAGATTTTTTAATTGAGCATCAGTGCAAGTTTCAGCATATTCATGACATTTTTTGTTCATTAGGGCTTCATAACCTATTTGGTCTTCAATAACCTTAAGATTGTTACTTTTTATTTGAGCGTTCATAGATGTTACCTCCTCGTATTTCTAATTAGCACTAAACATTTAGGATGCTTAGCTGCGCAATTGATTACAAACATATTATTTGCTTATTAAAATCAAATATAGGTGGTAATTTTATGTATCAGCTTCATGGAAAAAATATGCTAAGGTGAGGTTCTTTTGCTTTATTAACTTAACTTAACTATTTAAATAAAGCAAAAATGCATAAAATAAAATAGGGCTATTTTAAAAGTTCAAAAGCATAAAAAATTAAGTGAGTATGTTTAATACAACAGAAATCCAGTAAATATTTATATATTTTAATATTTATATACTTAAATATTTATATTATAGGAGGCTATTTATGGATAATAAATTTAATGATGTTAATAAAAATTTGGATTTAAGTGCAATTGATTCTAGATACGAACAAGCGTTAGCTATGGGAGTAGAAATACCAAAGGATGGTTATTGGGGAAATGTTCCTTCAAGGATTTGTGGTGCTGTAGGCGGTGCTAAAGGCGGAGAAATGGTTAGGCAGGCAATTGAAGATTTTGAAATGGATTTGGCTAAGGGTAAAAAGTAAATAATAAATCATAGCTATAATTTTTTAGATTAAAGCTCGCGGTAAACGCCGGAGCTTTAATCTATGTAGTTATTACAATGTGTGAGTTAACTTGATTTGATTAAATAAAAGCTATATAATACAAATGACTTTTAGCGAATGAGGTGATATATTGTCTGAATTCTTTTTTATAGTTTTTAAAATGAGTTTTATTGAGATAGCCTATCTAATAGGTGTCATATTAATTGTTGGTTTTATGTTAGGAATTATGGAAGGTTTATCAAATAATTTTATGCAGCGTGCACTTGGGAGAAAGGGAGTTATGCTTACTGCTTGGCTTGGAACTCCTGTACACGAAATAGGACATGCATTAATGTGTATAATTTTTAAGCACAATATAACAGAAATTAGGCTTCTTAACACAAGGTCAGATTCTGAAGTTTTAGGTTATGTAAGGCATAGCTATAACCCTAATAGCCTTTATCAAAGAGTAGGTAATTTATTTATTGGACTTGGACCAATATTTAGTGGAACAGCATCTTTAATAATAGCTTTATATCTGCTTCTTCCTAAGGCTTTTAATACTTATAAGGTATTTCTTGTGCAGGGGATTAATAGCGATAAAATTGACAAAGGTACCATTAGTTCTATATTTAGTGCAGGTACTACTTTGACAAAAAGTATATTTACGGTTCCTAATATATCAAATATAAACTTTTGGATATTTTTGATTATTGCAATATGCATAGCCTCACATATAGCTTTAAGCAAGGCAGATATGAATGGAGCAAAGGATGGACTTCTTGTACTTTTTATACTTATATTTATGGTGAATATAATAATGAGGTATTTTAGTATAAATACTACAAACTATATTATAAGGCTTTCCAGATATAATGCACATTTAATTGGGTTTTTGATAATTGCTCTTATCTTTTCTGCTTTTACTTTAGTATTTAGTCTGCTGTGTTATGGAATAGCTTCTCTTAAGAGATAATTCAGTTTTGATAATTAAAATATTAAGTTTTTAAGCATTTTTATTAAAAAATAATGAAAACACACCCTAGGGTGTGTTTTTTACTATTGAAAAAGTGTGAGTTACAGTATAATCTTATTATGTAAGTATTTTGAAGTACGTTTTGAGAGAGGCAAATTTATATGAAAAATAAACTTAATGTAAATAAAACAATTGTAACTGTAATTATATTAAATGCATTTCAAATAGCTGTAATCATTGGGGCTGTTATCTATAAGTATTTCATGAAAAAAAGTGTTAAAATAGATAGTTTTGATTCCTTATTAATAATAACGGTAATACTAATACTAATTAATAGCTTTTTAACTATTAAGGATATACATTTATTGGGGGAGCAGAGCTCGCAGTATGACTTTATTAAGGATACCTTAGAAAAAGTTGAAGACTTAAATAGAGTTTTAAGAGCACAAAGACACGATTTTATGAATCATCTTCAAGTAGTTCATGGGCTTATGGAAATGGATGAATATGATGATGCTAAGGATTATATAGAAAAGGTATTTAATGATATTCAGAAGGTAAATAAAATATTAAAAACTTCAAACCCAGCTGTAAATGCACTATTGGAGGCAAAAGTTATATATAGTGAAAAAAGAGGAATTAAAACACATGTTAATGTTAATTCTCAGCTAAAGAATATTAAGATGCCAGGATGGGAATTATGCAGGGTACTTGGAAACCTTATTGATAATGCTATTTATGCAATTCAGCAAAATGGAGAGCAAGGATGTATAACTATTGATATATTTGAGGATCTAAAACAATATGGATTTAAAATAAAAGATAATGGACCACAAATTCAGCAAGACATAATTGACAAAATATTTGAGGTAGGATTTACAACAAAAGGCGAAAAGGGAGAAGGTATGGGACTTGCTATCACCAAAGAAATTTTAAATAAATACGGTGGTGATATTATAGTCACAAGTGATAAAGATAAGACTGAATTTGAAGGCTGGATTCCAAAGTAAATATTTTAATATAAGTGTATCTGCATTTTTAGAATGAAAAAATGACAATTTGAGCATTAGTGTGTATCTTATAGCCAGCAGGTATTACTATAGAATAACTGTTCTGCTATTATATTATTATAGACAAGAGCTTAAGGTCATGTTTAGAAATTGGAGGAGGAGGTAATAATTTGGAACTGGTAGGACTATTAACAAACCTCAGCCTGATTGCAATAATTTGTTTTATTGCTGGGTTTGCGCTGGTAGTAGTAGAAATGTTCCATCCTGGTTTTGGAGCACCAGGTATAATGGGAGGTATTTTACTAGTACTAGGAGTAATTATGACGGCTAAAAGTGTGCTGCAAGCATTTATACTTTTGCTAATTATTATGGCAATTTTGGGAGCGGCCTTAGCAATAGTACTTCAATCAGCAGCAAAAGGAAGGCTTAATAGAATTCTTATACTTCATGAAGCGCAAAAAAAAGAAGATGGATACATTGGAACGGAAGACTTAAACTATTTTTTAGGCCAGACAGGCAATACAGTTACTGTATTGAGGCCAGCAGGTACTGCAGATTTTAGCGGTATTAAACTTGATGTAGTGTCAGAGGGAGAATTTATTTCTAAGGATACTAAAGTTAAAATAATTAAGGTTCAGGGAAGAAGAATAGTAGTGAAAGAGTGTAAATAGAAAGGGGTATTTTTATGGGAAGTGGAAGTTTAGCAGGGATTATTATTATTATTGCTATAGTTATTTTAGCATTAACATTATTTTTAACCTTTGTGCCAATCGGACTATGGATTTCAGCACTAGCTGCAAATGTTAAGGTTAGTATTTTTAATTTAATAGGTATGAGACTTAGAAGGGTTGTTCCAAGTAGAATAGTACTACCATTAATTAAGGCGGTTAAGGGTGGAATAGGAGTAAATGTAAATGAACTAGAGGCACATTACCTTGCAGGGGGAAATGTAGATAAAGTTGTAGATTCATTAATAGCTGCTCATAGAGCGGATTTCAATCTACCTTTTGAAAGAGCAGCAGCTATTGACCTTGCAGGCAGAGATGTTTTAGAAGCTGTAAAGATGAGTGTTAATCCTAGGGTTATTGAAACACCAAATGTTTCAGCAGTAGCTAAGGATGGTATAGAGCTTTTAGTTAAAGCAAGAGTTACTGTTAGAGCAAATCTTGATAGACTTATTGGTGGAGCTGGAGAAGCTACAGTAATAGCAAGAGTTGGTGAAGGTATAGTAACAACTGTAGGTAGTTCTCATTCTCATAAGGAAGTGCTTGAAAATCCAGATGCTATATCAAAAACTGTTTTGTCAAAAGGTTTAGATGCAGGTACTGCCTTTGAAATCTTATCTATAGATATTGCTGACGTAGATGTAGGTAGAAATATAGGAGCTGAACTTCAATCTTTACAAGCTCAAGCAGATAAAAACATAGCTCAAGCTAAGGCAGAGGAAAGAAGGGCAATGGCAGTAGCTAAAGAACAGGAAATGAGAGCGGCTGTAGTAGAAGCTGAAGCTGAAATTCCAAAGGCAATGGCTCAGGCTCTAAGAGAAGGGAGTCTCGGGGTTATGGATTATTACAATATGCAGAACGTGATATCCGATACAAAGATGAGAGAATCCATATCAACTGTTAATAAGAAGGACAATGTAAAATTTAATGCAAACTCAAAAAAGAATGAAGATCAAGCTTCTAAGCAATAAATAGAAAGGGTGGTTGATTGTGCCCAATCTTAGTGAATATTTTGATAAAATTAAAACAGTAAATGAAAAACTAAAAAACGCTGCAAATGGTATCGAACTTATGAGAACTAAAATTCCAATGTCATGGGAAGATAATACAAAGGGCAAATATAAAGAGAATAATGATGATAATGTGCTGAAAGAGAATTCAGTTAATGAAAATTATGCAGAAAAAGAAGTTCAGAAAGAAGAAATAGCTGTAAAGAACCGTGATGACAACAATATAAATGTGGATTTCAATGAAACAAATTTGGCACAAGCATTTATCTATTCAGAGATTTTTGGAAAGCCTAAAAGCTTAAGAAGGGGAAGGTAACAGCATGGAGATAAAGGTTTTAATTTGTGACGATGATTTTGGAATGAGATTAATGCTGAAAAAGGCTGTTGAAAAAGTTGAAGGCTTTAAAATAGTGGGAGAGGCAGAGGATGGAGAGGCTGCACTCTCCCTTTATAAGTGTTTAAATCCAGAAGTGGTATTTATAGATGTGGAAATGCCAAAACTTAATGGCCTAGAATGTGCAAAACTAATTTGTGATAAGAATCCTAAGACAAAGATTATTTTTGCCACAGGTCATAATGAATACATGTTTGATGCATTTAAAGTATACGCTTTTGATTATTTGACCAAGCCATTTAAAGTAGAAAGAATATTTCAAACCTTGGATAGAATTAAAGAATTATACGATGTTTCAAAAGAAAAGTCTATTCATGAAATAATTAGGTATGAAAGTGGACTTAATAAAATACTGCTTAAAAATAAAGAAGGCATAAATTTTGTAGATATGGAAGACATAATTATTATTCAAAGAGAAGAAAGAACAACTGCAATATATACTTCTAATGACTGTTATACTACTTCGGAAACTTTAAGTGAATTAGAGGATAGATTAGATAAAAATCAGTTTTTTAGAAGCCACAAATCCTACATTATTAACTTATCAAGAATTAATAAAATATATCCCTATGGAAGATGGACTTATATAATTAAGCTAAAGGATACTGAAAAGGATGCTCTTCTTACCCACGACAAATATGAGGAATTGAAGAAATTATTTAATATATAATATAATTAAATAGTGGTAAATATATTAGTATAGTAACAACAGGTGGAAGGTGGAGAGTTTTTATATGAAATTATTACTTGCTAATGACGATGGAATTAACGCAGAGGGGCTTTATGCACTAGCGGAGGAACTTCAAAAGGAGCACGAACTTATTATATCAGCACCAGATAGTCAAAGAAGTGCCAGTAGTCATTCGATTACTATAAATAGACCGCTAACTGTAAGAGAAGTAGTACTTCCTGGAATTAACTGTAAGGCCTATAGTGTGGATGGTACACCGGCTGATTGTGTAAGGATAGCCTTGGATAAACTTGTTGATGGGAAAGTTGACATGGTTATATCAGGAATTAATAGAGGTCTAAATATAGGTACTGATGTATTATATTCAGGTACTGTATCGGCTGCAATAGAGGCAGCAATATATAAGGTTCCTTCAGTTGCAGTTTCTTTGGAAATTGAAAGGAAAAATGAAGATTATAAAATAGCAGCAAAATATGCCTCAATGGTACTTAATAAAATTAAGGAAAATGGAATAGGTGAGAATACTGTTCTTAATATAAATGTTCCAGGAGTATTTGAAGATGAAATAAAAGGTATAAAAGTATGTAAAATTGGAAGCAGAACTTATGCAAATAATTTTGTTCCAATAGCAGTGGATGGAAATGCTATAACTTATAGCATAAACGATTCTGTTATTGAAGCTTCTCATGAGGATACTGATACTTATTATATTGAAGATAATTATGTAACCTTGACACCACTGCATTATGACTTTACAAACTTTAATATGTTAAATGATATAAGTAAATGGTTTAAGGAGTTCTAGTTAGAATTCCTTTTCACTTTGCAGAGACTGGCATAGTATCTAAGTATAAAATTATATGTTAGAATTGATTTATTTTTCTTTTACTGATATATTGTAATGGAAAATAAGAGAAAAGACACTAAGGAGAAATATGTATGAAGAATGTTAAAAGAAAAAGGTTAATGTTTTCAGTGTTAGTTACAGTAATTTTAATAGCATTTTTAGCTGTAGGATGCGCAAAAAATCAAAATTCAGAAGTGAAAAATACTGATAGCAGTAAAAAATCAGCTGATCAGGAAACTAAGGTTAATACACCTGAAAAAAATCCAGTGGCTACTATTGAAATGTCTGATGGAAGTAAGATAAAGGTTGAACTATATCCAGCTGTTGCTCCAAATACAGTGAAGAATTTCATATATTTAACTAAAAGTGGATTTTATAATGGACTCATTTTTCATAGAGTAATACCAGGCTTTATGATTCAAGGTGGGGATCCAAATGGTAACGGTACTGGAGGGGCTGATTATACAATAAAAGGTGAATTTTCTAAGAATGGATTTAAAAATAACTTGAAGCATGAAAGAGGAGTTATATCTATGGCAAGAGGCTCCAGTTCGAATTCAGCTAGCTCTCAGTTTTTTATAATGGTAGCTGATGCGCCACATTTAGACGGTGAATATGCTGCATTTGGAAAGGTAATAGAAGGTATGGAAGTTGCAGACAAAATTGTTGGAGTTAAGAGGGGTTCTAATGATAAGCCTCTAGTGGAACAGAAAATAAAGTCTATAACAGTAGATACCTTTGGCGTGAATTATGGAGAACCTGAAAAGATAAAATAGAATAAGTATAAATAAGACCAGAAGGATATATTATAGTCCTTCTGGTCTTATTATTAATCATTAATTTCCTCTAAACTGCTTATGTGTGTAGGATTTATAACTAGTTCACTACCATTACACTGCAATTTTACAAAATGGTTAATGAGAGCATTTTTTTTCTCAAAATTCATCCAAACAAATTGACCCATATTGCTTTCATTAGATTCTACAATATATTCTTTTCCACTATCCATAACAATTTTTACTTTCAACATAATCCCCCCTAAAAAACCACTATATTTTACTTCTACCAAGATTAAGAAAATTCCTTTATTTTGTCGAAAATAAAGTGTTTTTTCTGAAAACTATATGGGCATAAGCTAAATTGTTTTAAAGCTGCATTGATATTAAGAAGTAGCTATTAATGGTAACAGTTATTTGGTATATTGAATAAGATAAATTGAGTAAATTAGGAAAGGAATAAAGGCATGTATGCTGATAAAAGTAATAAACATACTTTTAAAAATAAAAAACACATAGCCTATGGAAGTGAAAATAAAGAAGTAATATTTAATGCGGCAAAAGTGCTGATTGAAAATATTGATGAACAATACGGTGGTTTTGGAACTGCAGCAAAGACTATTTCACCAGAAAAATTGTTGCTGCTTTTAAATTATTATAAAATTAATCCAAATGCCGAACTTTTAAAAAAAATAGAAAAGACTCTTTACAATATGTATAAAGGTGGAATATTTGATCATTTAGGCTATGGATTTTTTAGAAGCTCTAAAGTTAGACAATGGACCGACCCGGTGCTGCAAAAGATGCTGTATGATAATCTTATCCTTATAATTGTTTATTCAGAAGCATATGGCATTACAAGTAAAAAGATATACAGTGAAGTAGTAGAGAAAATATATGAATATTTAGTTAGAGAGATGATGAATTCTAAGGGGGGCTTTTATTTTACTGATGGAGAAGATAAGACAGCAGATAATGAATTTTATACTTGGAATTATCCTCAGATAGAAGAAGTTTTAGGCAAAAAGGATGCTGTTACATTTTGTAAATATTACAATATTCCTGTTTCAGTAAGTGGGGCTAAGGGTATTATTCCTAATCAAATAGGTATATCAATTAACAGAATAAGAAATGATGAAAGATTAAATAGACGGCTTATATGTATGTGTAATAACCTATACTTAAAAAGGCATCAGGATGCAAAAACTAAAAAAAACTATAAAATATATTCCTCACTGAATAGTTTAGCAGTAGCAGCCTTAGCTCATGGCGGAAGGATGATTAATAACAGTAAACTTATTGCAAGCTCTGAAAAAACACTAAGGTTTATTTATAGAGAACTTAGTAAGGAAGATGGAAGGCTAATTCAATGCCTTGATAATGGAAAGGCTGAAGGAGTTGCTCATCAAAGGACCTATGCTTATTTGATTTGGGCACTAATTGAACTCTATTGTTCAACTCTTAAGTCAACTTTTTTAAATAGGGCAATTGATCTTAATGAAAAAATGATAAAAAACTTTTGGGATGAAAAAGGAGGAGGTTTCTTTACTACAGAATCAAATAAAGATAAGATATTTAGAAATACTTCCAGTATAAATGGAAATGAAGCTGCACTATTAAACTTCGTACATTTAAATAGATTAAGCTTAAATAGTGAGATTGAAAATAAAGCTTCGAAATTACTTAGATTATATAGGAATCAGGTTAAAGAACAGCTAGATGGTTATGAATTTTATATTATAGCTCTAATTGAGAAAAATAGCAGCATTAGTGTACCTAGCGAAGAAATAAATAACTTAATGGCTGAAGTTATAGATATTAATGAAAAAGAATAGTACAATAGTGTAAAAAAGAACAAAAGTACCTTCTCTTATTTGATGTATCAATTGTAAGAGAATAATATGCATAGCAAACAGAGGAAGAAAAGGTGATAAAGCATGGATAAAGAGCAGGTTTTAACAATGGACCCATATATTCTTCTTAGTATTGTAAATATGAAGCTAAGGGATAGCTTTGAAAGCTTTGAAGGCATGTGTGAGGAATATGATCTTGAAGCGGATTTGCTTAAAAAAAGATTAAAGATTATAGGATATAATTACAATCCAGGTAATAATCAATTTATAGCTGTAGATTAATGAATTTAAAGTGGTAGGATTATAATGTTTAAAAGGTAGGTGATTTCCTACCTTTCATTTTTACCATTTTTTATTTAAATGAGATTATTACTAATCCGTAAAGGCATGAAAGGCCTGTATAAATACATAGTCTTCTCCTGCTTCTAGGGCATATTTTACTGCCTCATCCTGAGTTACTCCATTAATTACAATATTTTCTTCCCGAGTGTTCAATTCTACCATGCTCTTTAAGATTTTAGCGTTATTTTCTCCTCTATCCATCATGTTCCTAATTTGACTATAAGTATTTTTGCTTACTCTTTTAACGGTACAATTATATTCATTTTCCATAAGTATTACACAGTATTGCTTAGCCATGATTTATCCTCCTTGAATTCACTAGGGGCAGTTAATAATTGATTATTGTTGTGCCTCCCGTATTTCTATGTTGGTTTAAATTGAAATAATAGTCTTGAAGCCTATGCATTATAGTTTCATATTTTAGTTTGTCTTTCTATAATATTTTTATTACTTTTTGACATTTATTTTTAAAGCATAATACTTTTATTTTTTGATATAGATAGTATTAATATTGGATAGAAAGGAAAATAAGCTAATTTACTTACATTTTATGGAAATAAGTTGGATTATGATATATAATTTAAAGTAAATTATATCGAGGAGTTGTTAGTAGATGAAGTTTAGTAAAAGAGCTGTGCTTTTGCTCATTATAGCAAGCAGCCTTATAATAAATACCAGCTGTCAGGAGATTAATAAAAAGCTGTCAGAAATAAATCCAAGTAGTGAAAAGCAGAAGATTGAAGAGGATACTTCAAAGGAAAATGTTAATAACAATGAAAAGGAGGAGGATAAGCCAGTGGAGGTTTCAAATAATGATGTTCAAAACAATACTGAGAAAAAACAAGAAGAAGTAATAAAGGGAACTTTAGTACCAGGTACAAAACAAGAGATGATGACAGCTGATTACTGGATAAAGTTACTTAAGGATGGCAATAAAGTAATAATGAATGAGGAAAACATTCATAAGTTTAATACTAATATAATTAAAAAAGTAAGTACAGTGGTGGATATAAATAATTATAAGGCTTCACTTACTAAAAAAGAATTGACTAATTTTATAAATGACTATAAGCTGCCAACAAAAACTATGTATGATTCAAAAGGCAAAGTTATAACTAAGGCATACTATGATAAACTATTAAAAAATAGAAACCTTGAAAGTATTAAAGAAAATAATAAAGTAAGGTATGGGGTAGCGATAAAGAGAACTGCTATAAGGAGTTTTCCAGCTCTAGAAGGTGTATATGACAGCAGCAAGGAAGCAAGAATAGACAGATTTCAAGAAACCAGCTGCGAGCCATGTGAGCCAGTTATTATACTTCATACAAGCAAGGACGGAAAATGGTATTTTATCCAAACCTTTAATTACAGAGGGTGGACAAACATTGAAAATATTGCTGCTGCAAAGGATAAGAATGAATTCTTACAGTATTCAAAGCCAGCGGAATTTATAGTCATTACTGGCACTCATGTAACTTTGGATAAAGATTTAAAAAATGTGCCTGTGAAAGATTTAGAATTTTATATGGGAAACAGGATTCCTATTGAAAAAAAAGATATACCAGAGAAAATAGACAGCATTTCAACTGAAGGAAAATACATAGTTAAGCTTCCAACTAGAAATGATAAAGGTTACTTAAGTGTACAGCTATCTATGATTACTAAGAATGAAGATGCAAGCCTAGGTTATTTAACATATACGAGAGCAAACATAATAAAGCAAGCTTTTAAGTTCCAAGGAGAAAAGTATGATTGGGGTAATAAATTTGATGGAGCGGATTGCTCAAGCTTTATAATGAGTGTTTATAAGACCTTTGGCATTGAGCTGCCAAGAAATACTGACGAGCAAGAAAAAAGTGCAGGTAAGGTTTTTATTTTTAAAAAGGGAGATAACAATACAAGCAGAAATGCTATTTTAGACAAGGTATTACCTGGAGCAGCTATATATATGGAAGGGCATGTGATGATGTATCTTGGAAAAGTAAATGGTGAGCACTTTGTAATTCATGATTTTGCTGGATATGGAAAGAAGGATGGAGCTGCTTATGTTTTTGCACCAGTTTATGAAGTTGCTGTAACAACTACTATGTTACCTATGTCTAATGGAACGCCATATATTCAAAAGTTTACCTCTGCAATACAATTGCAATAATAGACTTAATGCTATTTTAAATTTTATATACTAGAGCTTGAAAAAGACCACCATAAAGGTGGTCTTAAAATTACTCCTTCTCAATTTTTACAGCAGTACCATAGCAAAGTACTTCTGTTATTCCTTGAGCAACGTCATTAGCGTCATATCTTACTCCAATTATTGCATTAGCGCCAATTTCTTCAGCATGTTCTATCATAAGATTAAAGGCATCTTCTCTAGCATTCTCGCAAAGCTCTGTATAGAGTGTTATATTACCGCCTACAAGGCTTTGAAGACCGGCACCAATGTTTCCAACAATGCTTCTGGAGCGAACTATAATACCTCTAACAAGGCCTTCATATTCAACTATTTTATATCCTTGAAATTCAAAGGAAGTTGTAACAAATTTTTTCTCCATGAAATTACCTCTCAAATATATTATTTATTTTCAATTTCTGTTGGTTTTATTTTATTTAATATTTCCTTTTTGATTTGTTCTGCATCTTTGGAATCCTCTGTTCTTACACCTTCACCTAGAGATAGCTTATCACTTAGTAGCAGCATAACTAAGCTTTCAAATGCATTGTGTACATTTCCTTCTTCCTTAGCTCCAGAAGTTATGATAGTCTTAGGAACTATGTCAACTTTTGAAGTTTTTATAGCCTCAGCAAAGTTATTCATAACATCTTGAACAATCTTATATTGAGAACCACCATATGCATTAACCTGTTCTTTTGCAGCTATACCTTTGGAAATACCAACTCTAGCTTCTCTATCGGCATCAGCTTCACCAACGGTCTTAATTTTGTAAGCTTCAGCTTCACCAGTTTGTTTTAGTTTATAAGCTTCAGCCTCAGCCTGCTGCTTTAATCTATATGCCTCGGCTTCAGCTTGTTGTTTAACTTTATAAGCGTCTGCTTCGGATAATCTTTGTATTTTTTCTGCATCCTGTCTAGACTTCATTAATTCTGCTTTACCTTGATTTTCTTGAATGTGAATGTTTATATCTGATTCTGTTAAGGAAGTTTGTTGCTTAGCTATAGCTTCAGCTTCCTTTAATTCTTTTTCTTTCTCGGCAGCTTTTTGTTGAGTTTCATAGGTTTCAAGCTGTTCTTTTGCAATTTGTCTTGATCGCAGCTGAGTTAATATTTGTTCAATATTAGAATCATTTTTGGAGCTTGTAGGTGTACCGATAAGTACCTCTTCTAGCTCTAAGTTGTAGTGTGTGAACTTGTTTTTCATTTCAACTGAAGATTGGTCTTGAATTTCATTTCTCTGCTGTATAAGTTCTATTAAAGTTTTTGTTTGACCAATATTTTTAAAGTAAGCAGATACCATTGGGTCCAAAGTTTGATCAACTAACATTTTTACATCACCGAATCTCTGTATAACCATAGGTGCCTTTTTATAGTCAATATGGAATACTACAGATAGTGGCAGTGAAGGCTCAAATGCATCCTTAGTAATAAGACTAACTTCTTTAAGATTTTCATCATATCTATGATTTCCGCTTTGGTTTGATATCCATTTTAAAATTACGTTTGTAGTTGGAACTTGAATTATACTTCCAGCATAAGTATTAAATGCATATTTTCCTGGCATTAATGGTTCGCTCCAAACACCTCTAAAACCATTTTCAACTAACTCACCGTGCTTGTAGTCAGTACCTGAGCTATCTATTCCTTTTGCACCAGTATAAGATACAACTACTCCAACAAAACCAACTGGTATAACTGTCTTTTTAATAAACTCAATAGTAGCAAATAATCTATTTATGAAATAGGTACCATCCGCTAGTACTTGATACTGCCTACCACGATAACCACCTGCTAAAAGGAACTTCTCTGGATCCTGAAAATTATTGTGGTAGTTCTCATCAGATGGATCATCACTTACAGTAGGACAAATAATATTATCTTTTCCTAGTGATGGGCCATCATGAACAGTTACTATTCCAACTAGGTCGCTTTCACCTTGAATTACAACAGGGTCAAAGCCATTTCTTTCAGAAATTTTTTGTGCCATGTTTATTATTGACTTTTGTTCAGAATCATTGCCCATTGGCAAATAGTAAGTCTTGTTTTCAGTTATTATAATAAATTGTGCAAGGTTGAAGGAATACGTACCTTCACGAATGATTCCCCTTTGAGGACCCTTTTGGCCACCGTTTTTTATAAAACCACTTACATCTTGAAAGTTGTTTCCTTCAGCCACAATCTTACCTAAAGTTTGAGTTGGTTCAAGGGGCTTCCCGTCTCTAGCAAAGACATAGGCTATTTTACCTTGAGGTATAGTAACAAGGGGAACAGTGTGTACTTTAAAAAGTAATGGAGTTAAAAAGTGAATACCTCCTCTTATTACATCAGGTTGATAACCTGCTTCGCCATTTAAAGCTATAATTTGTTCATTTAGTGATCCTTTTCTTGACCACCATTTTTCGATGATAGCTACTCTATCATTTGGAATTATTCTAAATCCGGAAAGCCAGATTAGAAGCAGTAAGGCAATAATGCCAATACCAATTTTGATAAGTGTAGATACTTCCATAAAACTCATGATTAAATAACCCCCCATAGGTCTATTTTATTGTAGTGAATATCACTTATACCGACAATATGTATCATATTAAGTGGTATTAAATATCACTACATATATTATTATATTCCCTCATATCTGATATCACAATCTTGAACTTAGACAATAGTAAAATACAGAACATTACTTTGAATAGATAATTGAATTATAAGTTAGGTTTACTTAAGTTTGCTTGTTTTTGCTTCAATTATCATGGTAATTAAAAATAAAAGAGTGTAATTTTTAATTACACTCTTTTGGATTCCCAAGTACCTTTATGATAAGAAATATATATTACCACAAGTTCTACAAGTTCTGCTATTAAATAGCTGAGCCAAACGAAGGCTATAGGTAAATGAAGAAGATATATAATTGCAAATAGTAAAGGAACTTGTACTCCCCACCTAGCTATAATACTTGATATAAGAAAGGGAATATTATGGCCAGAGCCCGAAAAAACAGAACCAAGACCCATAAATATGCCGGAAGCTATAAGTCCAGGAGTTACAATTCTAAGCATAGGTATACCAGCTTCTATAACATCAGGGCTATCAATAAATATTGCCATAATGGTTTTAGGAAAAATTAGTGCAGCTAGACTAATGATAATCATCAGCACAACGTTTATAATTACAGCCTCTCTAACGGTGGATTTAGCCCTCTTTATATCATGGCCACCAAGACACTGACCAACTATTGCGCTGCTCCCCATTGCAAAACCCACAAGTGGCATAAACGCAAAGCCAAACAATCTATTTCCAATTCCAATGGCAGCTACTGCAGAAGTGCCGTATAGGGATACTAATTTTAATGTTACCAGGCCTGATAGATTTCTTAAAAGTACTTCAAAGCCAGAGGGAAGTCCTATAGTTACAAGCTTCCAATCGATTTCTTTATTGAGCTTAAATAATCCTTTTATCGATGGTTTAATCTTTGTTTTTCCAGACATCAAAATATAAAAACCTACAATAAATGAAAAGCTAATGGAAATAACTGTAGCAAGACCTGCACCAAAGACCCCTAAATTGAACCCAGGAAGATTTATAAAAGGTATAGTTTTAAACATAAAAATAGGATCTAGTATTATGTTTAAAACTGCTGCTATTGCCATAAAAATCATTGGCCTTTTGGCATCTCCTAAACATCTAAGCGCAGTATTTACAGTATATGAAGAAAACATTATAGGTAAAAAGAATATTCTAATATACCCAAAGTCTAGTGCAGCTTTTAAAACCTCTTGGTCACTAGAGAAAAAGTGAAGAAGTGGTTTTAAAATCATTATAATAATTAAACTTGCTATTACAGCAACTAGTGCCTTAAAAGTAAAGGTTTGTTCTACAGCAAGCTTTGTTCTTTCTTCATCTCCGCTTCCATAGCTTTGAGATATAATTGATATAGAACTTGTTCCTATTATTTCATTCAATACCTCTACAAGCCAAAAGATGGTAGCAAATATTGTTACTCCAGCTACTGCAGAGGCAGAAATTCTTCCTATCCAAATAATATCAATAATATCATATACGGATTGGAATACGAAGCCAAGCATAGTTGGAATTGACATCTTAAGTAGATTTTCAAGAATGTTTCCTTGGAGCAGCTCACGTGAATCAGTTTTACCCATAAGAATACCTCCATAAATAAGAAATACACTAATAATGTTATCATAAACTATGTATACTAATAAAGTATATTCTTGAAAATATTAGAAAACTTTAAGTGTTATAAAAATATAAAATATATTTAAATAAAAAAGTAGAGAGCATCCAATATAGATGCTCTCCAGCAAATTACCTTATTTTAAACCTTGTTCATAGGATTCAACCATTTTCTTAACCATTTGGCCACCTACTGAACCATTTTCTCTGGAAGTAAGGTCTCCATTGTATCCTTGGCTTAGGTTAACTCCAACTTCTCTAGCTGCTTCCATCTTGAAATTGTTAAGTCCTTCTCTAGCTTGTGGTACTAAAACTCTATTACTTCTACTTGACATAATTTTGTCCTCCTTAATATGTTCAAATTTTAATCTTAGTGTTAGTTAATATGAACCTATATGATAAGCAATTGGTAACCTTCACTTAAGATTAATTTAATTTTGTAATTATAATTTGCTCAAAATTGAATATAATACTCTATGAGATTATAGGAAATAGAGTCAAGCTATAGCCAAGGATGGTTACTGAAAACAATTAATGAATAACATGGAAAAAGCAGCTATAAAGCTGCTAAATTTTTATTTAATCTAATGTAATTTTTTAATTTGCAATAGGCTTACTTTTTATATAAACTCTAAAGATTAACTCCTCGACCAAAGAAAAGATGCTTGAGGTTATAAAATACAAACCTAAAGCTACAGGAGCTTTTATAGTAATAAAGAGACTTACAGTACTTCCAACAAGGCTGTTTATAATTGTAGCTAGCTTAGAAGTTTTTTCAGTCTTATAAGCCTTCATATACTGTGCTGCTGGAAGAAAATTTGGAAGCATTACTGAAATGGTATATAGTACAGGAATTATATAAAATTTATCTACAGCCTTAAGATTAGATACCCAAGGAACTATTACAGTGCTTACTTCCATAGGAATTTTCAATACTACATTATAGAGAGTAAAAATAATGGGAAGCTGCATGAAACTAACCAGGCATCCAAGATAAGTTTTAGAATTTTCCTTATAAAATTCTTGTAGTTCTGATTCCAACTTTTTTGGGTTCGATTTGTATTTTTCCTTTAATTCATTTATTTTCACAGAGATCTTTTGCTGCTTAACCATATTTATTTTCTGCTTTAAAGATAGAGGCATTAGTAATAATCTTACTAGTATTGTTAAGATTACTATTGCAATTCCAAAATCCTTTGTAAATAGAAATAAGTTGTTTAATAAAAAACTTAAAAAATCAAAAATAATATTCATTTTTTGCTCCCCTTCTTCTAATATTACATGATAACATCATGCTTATTAAAAGAGAAAGCTGTAGCGCCATATCTCATATTTTTCAAATACAAAAAAATCTATTGGACTTAATTTCCTTGAATAATTAAGTGCATAAGAAAGTTTCTTGTATACTAGGCTGCTATGTATTTTATAAATAGTTTTTTTATATGAATACTTTATATATGAAAATATTACAGAAATTGAAGTAATAATTAATATTAAGTTAATGAAATTTAAAGCATCTAGCTTCATGGTGTTCACTCCTGTAAGTTTACTACAATATAGATATTATGATACTCTAAAGAAAGAAATAATCAAGTCTGTATTAAATAGTTAACATTAATTTAATAAGTGTTTAATTATACTGCATATATTATAATACGAATTTTTACATACAAAAAATCCTTACATCATATATGATATAAGGATTTAATTGGCATAATTCTAAACTTTTTCTACTGATAATGATAATAAATTATAACAATAACTTATTATATCACTTCTCTTAACTATTCCGATAAAGGCGTTTCTATCATCAACTACTGGAACAAAGTTTTGATTTATAGAAGTTAATATTAAATCTTCAATATTAGCATTAATGTATACTGGTTTATTATGCACATGTCTCTCTATTTGATTTAAAAGTATTCTATTAGTATTTTGGAAATTTAATTCAGGAGTGTTTTTTAGCTTCCAGAGTAAATCCCCTTCGGTTAGTGTGCCAATATAAGAGCCATCATCATCAACAAGTGGTATTGAAGTATATCTATGATGTTCCATACTTTCAAGTGCCTGCCTCATTGTTGAGTTAGGTGTTAAGTATACCACATCTTCTTTAGGTGTGATAAAAAAGGCGATATTCATTAAAATTCCTCCTTGTAGTAGGAAATAATATTTTTCTAAATTTAAATTCAACACAATTAAATTCTAACATACAACAATGTATAGGTCAAAGGAAGTAATTAATACTGTTTTAAGTGTTAAAACTTACTAAGCCTAATTAGCTTTAAATATTATGTCCAATCTAATGCTTATGCATTAAGGCTTAAATTATTGCTTGTCTTTAAAGATTTTTTGAAAATTAACAAAATTTTCAGGCTTTTAATATGCATTTATATTATAATAGTATGTATAAATTTAGTGCGGGAAGCCAAACAAGATAACTTGAAATATTAAATCATAGGAGTTAATTTTATGAAAGAGAATAGAGAGGTATTAGAAAAATTAAAGAAACTTGAACCAGTATTATGGGAAAATAATGACTATATAGATGCAGCTGCAGGAATTGACAGTACTAGAATAGATATTAAAAAAGTATATGAAGCAGAAGATAGATTAATAAGATTTGCACCATTAATAAAAAAGTTATTTCCAGAGACAGTAGACGGCATTATTGAATCACCCTTAGTTGAAATTCAAAGCATGAAAAAATCACTAGAAAGCTATTATAATAAAAGCATAGAAGGCAAAATGTTTTTAAAGTGCGACAGCGAACTTAAAATAGCAGGTTCTGTAAAGGCAAGAGGCGGAATATATGAAGTTTTGAAACATGCAGAGGATATTGCTTTAGAATCAGGCAAATTTAGCCTGCAGGATGATTATTCAGTTTTGATGAGTGAAAGCTTTAAAGAGTTATTTTCGACTTATAAAATAGCAGTTGGGTCTACTGGAAACTTAGGGCTCAGCATTGGTATAATGTCTTCTGCCTTAGGATTTAATGTAACTGTGCATATGTCTAGGGATGCTAAAAGGTGGAAAAAGGACTTACTTAGGAGTAAAGGAGTAACGGTAATTGAGTATGAGGAAGACTACAGTAAGGCTGTAGAACAAGGGAGGAAACAATGTACAGGTGATCCAAAAGCATATTTTATTGATGATGAAAATTCCATTGATTTGTTTTTAGGATATAGCATTGCTGCTTTAAGACTTAAGACACAGCTATGGGAGCTGGGACTAACCATTGATGAAGAACATAAGCTTAATCTCTATTTACCTTGCGGAGTAGGAGGAGCACCAGGAGGAATAACTTTTGGAGCAAAGCTGATTTTTGGGAACAATGTTAAATGCTATTTTGTGGAGCCTACCCACGCACCCTGTATGCTGCTTGGACTTCTTACAGGAAGGTATAATAAGGTACATGTTAGAGATTATAATATTGATAATATAACTGAGGCAGATGGATTAGCAGTAGGTTCCCCCTCCAAATTGGTTTCAATGGTTGCAGAGGAACTAATGGATGGGGAGTACACTATACAGGATGAAGAGATGTTTAAGCTTCTGGCACTACTAAGGGATAGTGAAGGGCGAAAGGTAGAAGTATCTGCCGCAGCTTCTTTGCTTGGACCAACACTTTTACAGGCTGATGAAAACACTATACATATTTCTTGGGCAACGGGAGGATTACTTTTACCAGAGCAGGAATATTTAAATGCTTATAAAACTGGAAAGCAGTATTTGCAGCAGAGGTAAATTTAAAATAAATTGATGCTGAAATAGAAAATTTTTTTATAAGGGGTGATAACTGATGTCTTTAAATTTTGCACACAGAGGAGCCAGTGGGGAATATCCTGAAAATACAATGCTGGCATTCCAAAAGGCAGTTGAAATGGGCTGTGATGGAATTGAAACGGATGTTCAATTAACTAAGGATGGAGTGCTTGTCATATGCCATGATGAGCTCTTAGATAGAACTACAGATGGAACTGGTATTTTGGCTGAAAAGACCTATGAGGAGCTAAGCAAGCTAAATGCAGCTGCACAGTGGAAGGATAAATACAAGAATATTAGGATTCCTACATTAGATGAGCTCTTAGAGTTTGCATGTGAAAAAAATATTCTACTGAATATTGAAATAAAGAATAGCGTTATTAATTATAAAAATATAGAAAAAATGATAATTCATAAGCTATATGATTATAAAATTGAGGAAAAGGTTATTATTTCATCCTTTAACCATTATTCTATAGCAAGATGTAGGGCAATAGACAGCTCTATAAAGCTAGGGGTGCTATATTGCAGCAAGCTCTATGAACCTTGGAATTATGCAAAGCAAATAGGCGCTGATGCTCTTCATCCTCTATTTTACACTTTGGATGATGAAGATATTAAGGCTATAAAGAAAGCAAACCTTGCTATTAATACTTATACTGTAAATGAGGAAAAGTACATGAGACAGTTGATAGCATTGGGAATAGATGGGATTATAACTAATTATCCAGATAAGCTAAAAAAAATAATAGAAGAAATGTGATAAATTAATAATATTTGCATATGAGGTTATTATATAAGAAGAAGAATAAAACGAGGTGATACTGTGCCTAAGGTAGGTAAAATAATAAAAGTTGCAGGTTCTTTAGTTGGAATAGCTGCGGAGTATAATATTAAGCTTTCTGGAATAGTAGTTGGAGGCGTGGCTAGACTTGCTAATAAAGATAAGTTTGCAGACAGGGCTGAAGCAGTGACTAATACTATAGGAAATATAGCTAACAAGGGTACAAAGCTTACTACTAGTCTTGCAGGAGATTTAGTGGATTTGACGCTTGATAAAAGTATAAAGATTGTAAAAAAGGTAGGAAAAAGCACAGTTAAAACTGAAGTCAAAATGTATGGAGATACTAAGAACTTTTATGATTCCGAAAAATACATACAGGCTGACTTTGAAATCATAAAGTAACAAACCGGGGAGAGGGGAATAAATATGAATGAAATTTTAGAACTGCTAAAAAGTAGATCATCCTTAAGAAAGTATGAAAATAAGCCAATTTCAAGAGAAGACTTAGACTATATTTTGGAAGGAGCAATGAGAGCTCCAACTGCGGGAAATATGATGATGTATTCCATTATGGTAATTGAGGATCAGGAAAAGAAGGAAATTTTAAGCCACACTTGTGATAATCAGCCTTTTATTGCAAATGCACCAACAATATTAATTTTTGTAGCAGATTTTCAAAAATGGCATGATTATTACAGATATAATGGAGTTGAAGAGTACTGTAAAAAAAATGATTTAGAATTTAACAGACCATCTGAAGGAAGTTTGTTTTTGGCTTTAGGTGATGCAATAATTGCTGCACAAAATGCTGTTATAGCTGCAGAATCCGTAGGAGTTGGCTCCTGCTATATTGGAGATATAGTTGAGCATTATGAAGAACATAAAAAGCTATTAAACCTTCCAGATTATGCTTTTCCCGCTGCTATGCTATGCTTAGGATATTATCCTGAAGGATTAAAGCTTACTCCTAAACCAAGGTTTGATAAAAAGTATATTGTTTTTAATGAAGAATATAAAAGCTTGAATAGTGATGAAATCAAAGATATGTATTCTTCTTTAAACAATAGATTTAGCAGTGAAAATAAGTACAAAGCTGAAAATTATGCTCAAATGCATTATGCTTTTAAAACAGGTTCTGATTTCTCAGAAGAAATGGCACGGTCAATGAGAGAAATAATAAAGATATGGAATGGTAATAAATTATAAAATTTAAACTATAAAATAAAGCCAGAGCATTGCTCTGGCTTAAAATTTTTTTAATACTAGGCTGGTATATCTGTGTTTTCTTTGCTAGTTGCTTTTGATGCTAATGTAATTAAGTATCCTATAAATATTAATATTATAGGTCCACCATAGGTCTTAATTATTGAAACTACGGCATCTTTTGTGCTTTCAGCACCAAGTACATAGTCAAGACCAGCACCAAAGAAACCGGCAACACTTAAAGCAAATACTATACCTGCCATTATATAAGCAGTAGTATTTGACTTAAACATAGTAAATGGTGCTGATTTTCCTCTTTTTCTAAAGCTAACATAGGCAATTGCTAAAATAGCATAAGGAATTATCAATGATAAGGATGAAAGGTCAGTTAATAGTCTAAAGAAATTATCAATAGATTTAAGTCCAACTGCTGGGACTAGTATTAAGACTATAACTACAGCACATTGTGTCCAGAGAGCATTTTTAAGAACTCCATCCTCAGTTTTTTTAGTTAGGAATTTAGGGAAGGTACCATCTGGAACCTCAGAGAACATAGCTCTTATTGGTGATTCCATCCAAACTACATATGCTGCTACTGATGTAATAGTAAGTATAAGAGCATATATCTGAATTACTATTTTACCGCTAAGTCCATAGTTTTCAGCAAGAAGCTTATAAACTACATAGCTTGCATCCTTAAGGCCAGCCTTTTGAATTACTTCTGGAGAAGCAACAAGGCAAGTTGCTATTGAACCAACAACATATGCTAAGGCTACAAATACAGTTGCAAGAATAACTCCCTTAGGGAAGTTCTTTTTAGGGCTGTCCACTTCTTCTATATAAGTACCTGCAACTTCAGCACCTGCAACAGCAAATAAAAGCCAGGAGAAGGTTGAAAAATATGAAGTATTAAATGTAGGAATTACAGTAGAAGCAGTAAATTGTGTAGCTGAAGGTTTTCCGATAAGAAGTCCTATTATTGCACATACAATAAATATTACAGTTACTGCAATAGTAAATCTTCCACCAAAATCGCTTAGCTTTGAGAATTTTTTAACCCCTGTTGTAGCAATTAAGGTAAGTAATATAGCTAGTACTATTCCTATGTAAGGAAGTATATAGGCATTTGCATCATTGAATCTATTCTCTCCAAATATTGCCCAGGATACCATTACTGGTATTCTTGCAAATACCATCTGAAGGTAAAAAAGATTAGCAATAAAATAAGACCAAGTACCGATATAAGCCCATTTAGACCCTAAACCAGTATCAATCCAAGAATAAATTCCTGCTGCCTTTCCATTATTTACGGAAGCAAGCTCAGCAAAAATCCCTGATAAAGGTAAGAAAAATAATACCGAAACAATAAGCCAGGATGGAATAGCTGCTGGTCCAAGTGCTACCGCATTTGTAGTAATGTTACCAAAGCCAAAGGTTGGAACAAAAATTAACATTACTAGACTCCAGAGACCAATTTTTTTTGAATTATCCATATTAGTCCTCCTTTTACAAACTTGTAAACGTTTGTACAAATTATACAAAAAAAGTTTTTGTATGTTTTTAATTCTACTAAATTTTTTTGAAAAATGCAATATAAAAATTATATAGAAGCAACGCAAGAATTAAATATTTAATGAGATTACTTTTAATGGTATAATTGGTAATGGTGTTATATGCAATTGTTAAAGTTAAATTATATGGGGGTACTTAATGGAAAAGAATAATAATCCAATTATGTCTATCAAGGAACTGAGAATGAGCTATGGTGGCGATGATGTCCTTAAAGGTATAGATTTAGATATTTACGAAGGTGAAATTATAGGTTATATAGGACCTAATGGAGCGGGTAAAAGTACTACAGTTAAAATACTGCTGGGAATTATAAATAGTTATAGAGGTTATGTTGAGATTTTTGGAGAGGATATTTCTAAGGGGTCTATTGAATACAAAAAAAGAATAGGGTATGTACCTGAAACTGCAGAGATTTATGATAATCTTACTGCACAGGAATACCTTACTTTTATAGGAGGAATCTATGGTTTATCTTATAATGCTGTAGATGAAAAGGCAAAAAAGCTTATGAGTTTATTTGGTATTGAACAGCATTATACGTCAAGAATATCTTCCTTTTCAAAAGGAATGAAGCAGAAGGTACTTATTATAGCAAGTCTTATACATAATCCAGATATTTTATTTTGGGATGAACCCTTAAGTGGACTTGATGCAAATAGTGTTATGATTGTGAAAGAACTTCTTTCTGAACTAGCAGCTCAAGGAAAAACTATATTCTATTCATCTCATATAATGGACGTGGTAGAAAAAATAAGTAACAGAATTATACTTATCAATAATGGACAAGTCGTTGCAGATGGAACCTTTGAAGAGCTTAAAGGAAAAGAAAGTGAAGAGTCTTTAGAAGAAATCTTTAATCAGTTAACAGGCTTTAATGGGCATAGAGAAATAGCTGAAGAATTTATTGCTGTGTTAAAGGAGAGATAAGCTATGGTGGAATATAAAATCTTTAAGCTTTTGGATGTATTTAAAGCATTGTTTATTAAAGCAGGTATAGATTATGACATAATGAAAAGAATTATCCAATTAAAAATCATTATGGATGGCAGATCTGTGCCTACAGTATTAAATAATCAAAACTATGATAATAGCAAAGCTAGTGCTTTTAAAAAGTCCTTGATCTCATATGGATTTACTGGAGTAATGATTGGTCTTTTTATGCTAGTTCCACTTCCTATGTTCTATAAAATGAATGTGCAAATCGGGATAATTATTTTTATGATAATGCTAACTATGATATCTGATTTTTCCACAGTTTTACTTGATATAAAAGATAAAAATATATTGGTTCCTAGACCTATAAATGAAAAGACTATATCTGCAGCAAAGATAATTCATATTTTTATATATCTATCTATAATTAATATGTGTATAGCAGGACCATCTCTCATAATTGGAACCTTTAGGTATGGAATAGTGTTTTTTCTGCTATTCTTTCTTCAGTTGTTTTTTATTACCACATTAGTATTGTTTTTTACTTCATTGTTATATTACATAGTTTTGAAGTACTTTGATGGTGAAAAATTAAAGGATATTATTAATTATTTTCAAATAATACTTTCAGTGTTTATGGCTATTAGTTATCAATTTGTTGGAAGGATATTTGAAGTTTCAGACATGAAGTTATTTTATCATGTTAAGCTGTGGCACTACTTTATTCCTTCTATGTGGTTTACAGGAATGTATAGTATGATTTTTGATAAAAACTTTAGCTATTACAATGTTTGTTTTGCACTATTAAGTACTATTGTTCCTGTGGTTGGGATCTTAATTTATTTTAAGGTAGTGGCACCTTATTTTGAAAAAAATCTTCAAAAACTAGGAAATAACAGACTAGAGAAGCAGAAAAAAGACTCATTAAAGGTAATATGTCAAAGGTATATAGCAGAGCTAATCTGCAAGGATAAAACAGAAAAGAACTTATATGTTTTTACAAGGAATATGATTTCAAGTGAAAGAAAACTAAAACTATCCTTATATCCAAATTTGGCTATGGCAATAGCTTTTCCATTAATATTTTTAGTAAATGGAATAAGTATGAAAAAGTCATTTTATGAAAATATAGAAAAAATCATTTCAGGTAAGGGGTACTTTGGAATTTATATTACTGTATTGTCACTTGTTGCGGCTTTTACAGTACTAAGCTGTAGTGAAAAGGCTAATGGTGCATGGGTATATAAAGCTCTTCCTATAGAGAATCCGGGAATTATTTTTAAAGGAGCTGTGAAGGCATACATTATGAAAATTGTGTTTCCAACCTTTGGTATAGTCTCACTTATATTTTTGATTATTTTTAGATTTACTATAGTAAAGGATATGGTAGTTATTCTTTTAAGCCTTTTAGTTATTTTACTTCTTATGTTTAAATTTTTTATGAAACAGCTGCCGTTTTCAAAGGAGTTTGGATACGTTCAGAGTCAAAACTATAAATTAGTAATTTCAAACATAGCTCTAACAGGTGGAGCAGCTTTTTTACATTACTTTTTAAGCAAAATGCCCTATGCAATTTTAGTATATATTGGCGTATTAACTTTAGTTTTGATAATCATATGGAACAGTGCATTTAAATTGAGTTGGGAAGAGTTCTTAAAATAGCAAATTTATTTTAATGAGCTAGGAACTTTATAACAGTGATGGCAAATCTGATATAATATACATGTGGTGCATTAAGTTGAAATTTTTAAAAGTTTTGGGGTGGTGGGTTTTGAGTAAAAGAAGGATACTTTTAGATTTTATTTTAGAACATAAAGTTTCATATATCATAGGCCTTATCTTTATGCTTATAGCCTGCTATGTGCAGACTCTGTTTCCAAAGGTGCTTGGTAGAACCATTGATATTTTAAAGGTTAGTAATTTTGATATTAGCAGAGTTAAGCTTAATATTATATATATTTTGATTATAGCACTAGGGGCTTTTTTAAGCACTTATGCTTGGAGAAATCTTATAATAAGAAATTCAAGAGAGTTTGAATGCGAACTCAGGGACAGGCTTTTTACACATTTTCAAAAGCTGTCACCAGAGTTTTACAATAGAAGGAAAACTGGTGATTTAATTGCTTATGCAATTAATGATATAAGTGCTGTAAGGATGACTCTTGGGCCTGCAACTGCAATGAGTATTAATGGTATAGCCATATGCGCTGCTGCAATTTATTCAATGCTGCAGTCAGTAAACTTACGGCTTACAGTTATTTGCCTTGCGCCTATTCCTATAATTATTGTAGTTATGCTGCAGGTAGGAAAGCTGGTGCAAAAACGATTTAGAAAAGTACAAGAAAGCTTTTCAGCAATTTCTGATAGAGTTCAAGAAAATATCTATGGCATAAGAGTAATTAAAGCCTATGTTCAAGAGGATGAGGAATTAAAGAACTTTGAAAAGTTAAACAATAATATGATGGATGCTAATATGGATATGGTCAGGGTAGCTTCTATGCTGTCTCCAATAATTGAAATTTGCTTCAGTATCAGCTTTGTTGTAAATCTTATTGTTGGTGGAAATATGGTATTAAAAAATACTATATCACTAGGAGATTTTATTGCCTTTAATACATACCTTACTATGATTATGACTCCAATTATTTCAATTGGGCGTATTATAAATATACTTCAAAGAGGAATGGCTTCTTATAAAAGAATCAATGAAATATTCAATACTGAGCCTGATATCACAGATGGTAAAGCCATGATTGACAAGGAAATAAAGGGGTGCATTGAATTTAAAAACCTTAACTTTGCTTATCCTGGATCAGATGAACAAGCTTTAAAGGATATCTGTTTAACAATAAATCAAGGTGAAAATCTTGGTATCATTGGAAGGACAGGAGCGGGAAAGACAACCCTTTCAAGTTTATTGCTGAAGCTTTATAACGTTGAGGACGGAAAGATTTTTGTAGATGGCATAGATATAAATCACTACAGGCTTGATGCTTTAAGAAATGGCTTTGGATATGTGCCTCAGGATAATTTTCTTTTTTCTGCTACTGTAAAGGATAATATAGGTGCTTTTAAAAAAGCTTATTCAATGGAGCAAGTAAAAAAAGCTGCTGAGGCAAGCTGTATATATGAAAACATAATAGATTTACAAGATGGCTTTAATACAATTTTAGGAGAAAGAGGAGTAAATCTTTCGGGCGGTCAAAAGCAGAGGATTGCAATAGCTAGAGCTGTAATTAAGGAACCAGCAGTGCTTATATTGGATGATTCATTATCTGCTGTTGATACAATTACTGAACAAAGGATATTAGAAAATTTCAAAGACATAAGAAAAGATAAAACAGCAATTATAATTGCTCATAAAATCTCTTCAGTTCAGGATTGTGACCAAATAATAGTGTTAGATAAGGGAAGAATTTGTGAGAGTGGAACTCACAATGAGCTGCTTAAAAAAGGGGGGCTGTATTATGACATCTATAGGGAGCAATGGAAAGACAGAAAAAGATGTGAAAATGAAGCTTCATAAATCAAAAAGCTTAGGAAGGCTATTAAAGCTTACAGTACCTTACTTAAACAAAATAATATTGGCAGGAATATGCGTGCTCATGGTTAATGCTGCTCAACTAATAAAGCCGTATATATTAAAGCTTGTAATTGACGACTTTTTAATAAAAAAAATAAGTCCCAGAGGAATGTATTCAATTACTACAATGGGAGTATTGTATTTCTTAGTTGTGCTAGGAAGTGGTTTATTTTCAATTGCTCAAGCTAATTTAATTAACAAGGCTGGGCAACTAATTATGAAGGGGCTTAGAAAAAGAGTTTTTAATATTATCCAATATTTACCTCTTTACTATTTAGATAAAACCTCTTCTGGAAAGCTTATAACTAGGGCAACTAATGATGTGGAAGCCTTAAGTGAGATGTATACAGATGTTTTAATAAACTTATTCAAGGATATATTTTTGCTTATTGGAATAATATATGCAATGCTTGCATTAGATTTAAAATTGGCTCTTATATCCTTTTCAATGGTTCCAGTAATGTTTGCAATAATATTCTTCTTAAAAAAGAAAATAAAAGATAATTTTAAGAAAATGAAGCATTTTATAGGAAGAATAAATGGCTTTATGGCTGAAAATATTTCAGGTATGAGAATTGTACAAATATTTCAGGCAGAAAAGGAAAAGCATGAGGAGTTTAATGAACTAAATAATGAATACTATAAGACTACAGTATTTCAAGTTTGGTTAAATAGTATATTAAGACCAGCAGCAGATGTATTTCAAAGTATCTCAGTGGCAATGATTATTTGGTATGGTATGGGTAAAATAATGAATCAAACCTTAGAAATAGGTGTACTCTATGCCTTTACCACATATATAAAACAATTTTTTAATCCTATCTCTGACCTAGCTGATAATTACACTACAATTCAATCAGCGTTAGTCTCTGCAGATAGAATCTTTGAACTTATAGATCAGGAAGATATTCTAGAAGACTTAGATGCGGGAATAAGCATGGAACATTTTGAAGGTAATATTGAATTCAAAAATGTTTGGTTTTCTTATAATGATGAAGATTGGGTGTTAAAAGATATAAGCTTTAAACTAAGGCGAGGACAAACAGCTGCCTTTGTAGGTGAAACAGGTGCAGGGAAAACAACAATTATTAGCTTAATTAGTGGCTTTTATAAAGTACAGAGAGGAGAAATATTCATCGACAGCATTAATATAGAGGATATTAAACTTAGGGATTTAAGAAAAAATATTGCAGTTGTGCTTCAAGATGTATTTTTGTTTTCAGGAAATATCCAAAATAACATTACGTTAAATGATGAGATATCTAGTGATACTATAGAAGAAGCACTGCAGCTATCCTGTGCAGAGGATTTTGTAAATAATATGCCCCAAGGCTTAAAGGAGCCGGTTATGGAAAGAGGAAGCACTTTTTCAGCAGGACAAAAGCAGCTATTATCTTTTGCTAGAGGCCTTGCTCATACTCCATCAGTATTAGTTCTGGATGAAGCCACAGCTAACATAGATACTAAGACTGAAAAGCTGATTCAAAAGGCTATAGAAAATTCTTCAAAGGATAGAACTACTCTTGTAATAGCACATAGGCTTTCTACCATAAGAAATGCAGATAAAATAATTGTTTTGAGGCATGGAAAAATAGTTGAAATGGGTAATCATGGAGAGCTTATGGAAGCTGGTGGATACTATAAGAGTCTTATAGATAATAGCTCCTCTGATATGTACAAGGCTGGATAGCTAATATGAAGCACACATACTTTCTAACGGTAAGAAGTTTACTTAATGGGCTTTAGAAAAATTTAAACATAAAGATAGAGACTGCTGAGGCCATAAATAGCCGTAAGCAGTCTCTTTATTATTTCAAGGTTTTATATTTTTTAATTACTATCAGTTTTTTATTTAATCCCTCCAAATATGCCACATGGCATTGTTAGTACCGCGAGCAAACACATCTGTTCTATTAGGACCCCAGGAAACAGCTGCTGGATCGGAAGTAATATTACCGTCAAGATTAGTCCAATTACTCCAGCGAGATCCATTCCAGGACATAGTTATTAACTGGTTGTTTTGGTTTCTAGCAAATACTTCAAGTCTGTTATTTTCTCTAGAGGAGACTGCAGGAGCAGAGGTTATTCTTTCACGAAGGTCTTCCCAGCGGCTCCAGCGAGATCCGTCCCACCATAGGTGATATAAGCGGTCGCCGTGTCCTCTAGCAAACACATCAATTCTATTAGCACCCCAGGAAACTGCAGCAGGAGCAGAGGTTAATGTGCCACCAAGGCTTTCCCAGTCGCTCCAACGAGAGCCATCCCACCATTTATGCCAAAGAGCGTTATCAGTTCCTCTTGCAAAAGTATCAAGTCTGTTACGTGCCCAGGAAGAGGCAGCAGGAGAGGAGGTTATATTTCCACCAAGGCTTTCCCAATTGCTCCAACGAGAGCCATCCCAGAAGATATGCCACATAGCATTATCAGTCCCTCTTCCAAACACATCAATTCTATTAGGACCCCATGAAACAGCAGCAGGAGCAGAGGTTAGTGAGCCACCCAGGCTTTCCCAATCACTCCAACGGGAACCATCCCACCATTTATGCCAAAGAGCGTTATCAGTTCCTCTTGCAAAAGTATCAAGTCTGTTACGTGCCCAGGAAGCTGCAGCAGGTGCTGAAGTTATCACTCCGCCAAGGTCCTCCCATCGGCTCCATCTTCCTCCAGGAGTTGGTCCAGGACCAGGTACAGGTGGGGCACTAATGTTTCTTAGAGTAAATTCTATTACATCTCTAAAGGTTCTATCTATTACATTGTTAGGTACTCCTGCTGCACGAAGAGCAACAAATATCCATGCCCTACTTCTTCTAAAGCTATTAAATATAGTATTTGTTTTTTGATTTATGTTCCCACTTGTTGTTCCAGCATTATCAATAGTATAGGCTATTGCATTTCTAAAATAAGTATTGATTAGGGTTCTATTTACTCCGTATCTCTGGAGATTTCTGCTCAGGTCAGGCCTTTGAGCGTTAAGTAATACTAATATTCTATTTACTTCCTGCTGAGGAGCCCTATTATTATCTAAGTAGTCTTCTGAGTTTAATAAGTCATACTCATCGTCGAAAGGTACATCTAAATTATCGTAGTCATCGAAATCATCAAAGCTTCTTGTTTGTTCAGCTGCAAATGGACATATAACTGGCTGTATGCAGTAAGGACAATAAAAATTATTATTGAACATGTAATTCCTCCTGATATTTTTGCTCAGACTATTAGTCTTATCAATTTCATTTTATGATTATAAAGACAGAGTGTTACAAAATAAGAAAAGTATTAATATGACTTTACAAAAATATTATCAAAATACTTTTTAAAATACTTTTTAAAACATATTGAAAAGGTTTACAAGGTGGAGTATTATTAAAGTATAGTTTATGGAAGTAATTTCAAGAAAGGAATGGGGGAATAAAAATGAAGGAATACTTTGTAAATGTACCTGTAATAAAATACGAGGGGAAGGATTCTAAAAATCCTTTTGCTTTTAAGTATTACAATCCAGATGAGCTTGTAGGCGGAAAGACAATGAAGGAGCACTTAAGATTTACAATGTCTTACTGGCATACATTAACTGCTAACGGAACAGATCCCTTTGGAGTTGGAACCTATGAAAAACCTTGGGATGGAGAAACTGACCCTATAAAACTTGCTAGGATGAGACTAGAAGGTGCCTTTGAATTTATGAATAAGCTTGGAATAGACTATTTTGCGTTCCATGATAGAGATATTGCTCCTGAAGGAAAAGACTTAGCTGAAACAAATGCAATACTTGATGAAATAGTAGCTTATGCTAAAGAGTTAATGGCAAAACATAATAAAAAGCTCTTGTGGGGAACTGCAAATATGTTCTCAAATCCTAGATTTGTACATGGTGCAGCAACAACTTGCAATGCTGATGTTTATGCATATGCTGCAGCTCAAGTTAAAAAAGCTCTTGAAATAACAAATGAATTAGGTGGAGAAAATTACGTGTTTTGGGGTGGAAGAGAAGGATATGAGACTCTTTTAAATACTAATTTAAAGTTAGAACAGGATAATCTAGCTAGATTATTTCATATGGCAGTAGATTATGCTAAGAAAATTGGATTCACAGGACAATTTCTAATAGAGCCTAAACCAAAGGAGCCAACAAAGCATCAATATGATTTTGATGTAGCTGCTGTATTAGCCTTCTTAAGAAAATATAATTTAGATAATTATTTTAAAGTTAATATAGAAGCTAACCATGCAACCCTTGCAGGGCATACCTTCCAGCATGAGGTGGCAATGGCTAGAATAAATGGAGCGTTAGGAAGTCTTGATATAAATCAAGGAGATCCAAATTTAGGTTGGGATACAGACCAGTTTCCAACAAATATCTATGATGCTGCTCTTATTATGTATGAAGTTCTTAAAAATGGAGGAATTGCTCCTGGAGGACTTAACTTTGATGCGAAGGTAAGAAGAGCTTCCTTTGAAGCAGAAGATTTATTCTTAGGCTATATAGCAGGTATGGATACACTTGCTAAGGGCTTAAAGGTTGCATATAAGATGTTTGAAGAAGGCGAATTTGAAAAAGTTGTAGAAGATAGATACAGAAGCTTCTCTGAGGGTATTGGTAAGGATATAATTGAAGGCAAAGTAGATTTTGAAGCTTTAGAAAGGTATGCCTTAAACAATAGTACTATTAAAAATAAGTCAGGAAGACAAGAACTTTTAGAAGCAAAATTAAATCAATATATATTCAACGAATAATAGTGTAAAATAATGTAGAGACCCGTAGATAATTTTAGTTTAAATATTGAATCTGCAGCAAAGGTCTCTACATTATATTTATAAGTGGTGATAAAATGATAGCTTTAGATCATAGCGATATAAAAACAAATAATAAAAAGAGAATAATAAGCCTTTTAATTAAAGAAAGGGAACTCACAAAATTAGATATATCAAGAAAGCTTGACATAAGTGTACCTACTGCTACAACTATTGTTGGAGAACTCAGTGAAGAAGGTTTAGTTGAAGAAGCTGGTATGGCTAGTTCTACAGGAGGAAGAAAGCCCGTCATAATAAGGTTTTTACCTAATTCAAGGTACACTATAGGAGTTGACTTAGGAAAGGACTATATTAGGGCTGTTTTAACTAACCTTGACAGCAAAATAATAGAAGATAGAAGAAGAGAACTTAAAACCATTGATAAAGATGAAGTACTGAAAGTTACCAAGGAATTAATAGAAGAAGTAATTAATTTAGATATAAATAAAAATAGTAAGCTTTTGGGAATAGGCTTATCACTGCCTGGTATTGTGAATCAGGAAGAATTGAAGCTAGAAGTTGCAACTAACTTTAGACTAAAAAACATTTCTTTTAAGGAGCTTCAGACTTATTTTAATCTTCCGATTTACCTGGAAAATGAAGCAAATGCAGGAGCTTTAGCTGAATCTAAATTAGGCATAGCTAAGAATTTAAATAACCTCATTTATGTTTCTATTACGGAAGGCATAGGTGGAGGGATTTTTATTAATAATGACATGTACAGGGGCAGAGACAGAAGAGCTGGAGAAATAGGGCACATGTGTATTGCCAAAGGAGGAAGGCAGTGTAATTGTGGCAGAAAAGGCTGCTTTGAAACTTATGCCTCAAATCGTGCTCTAATTAATAGTTATATTGAAAAGACTAATGTAAAGGTAAAAACTATTGATGAGGTAATAAATAGGTACAAGTTAGGTGAAGAAGACGCAGTAAAGGTAGTAGAGGAATATATAGATAATTTGTCTGAGGGTATAGAAAGCTTAGTTTTCATTTTTAACCCCGACTATATTGTTATCGGTGGAGAAATTAGCAAGTACTCAGAAGTATTAAGTCAAAAGCTTTCAGATAAAATATTCAGCAATAATGAATTTTACAGGGAAGGGGATGTGAGTATATTGTTTTCATCCTTAGGAGATGATTCTAATATTTTAGGTGCATCCCTAATACCAGTTTTTAATAGCTTTGGGCTAGATATAAGATAGTTATGCACAAATATTAATCACAAATTAATTAATATTGTCCTAAAAAATGTGGATAAGTTTTTTATAAATAAGGAGTGTTCATTATGAATTTTTTAGGTGTAGATTTAGGAACATCCTCAGTAAAAGTAATAATAATGAATGAGGAGGGACAAGTAATATGTTCTGTTTCTAAAGATTATGATGTGAGCTATCCAAAGGTAGGCTGGGCAGAGCAAAATCCAGAGGATTGGTGGACTGCAACCAGAGATGGTATAAGAGAAATAGTTAATAATTCAAAGGTAGAAACAGTAAGCATTAAAGGTATAGGTTTCAGTGGGCAGATGCACGGACTTGTGCTTCTTGATAAAGAAGGTGAAGTTTTAAGACCAGCTATACTGTGGTGTGATCAGAGAACGCAGGAAGAATGCGATTATTTAAATAAAGAAATCGGTCAGGAAAAAATATCATTTTATACTGGAAATATGGCATTAACAGGTTTTACTGCACCTAAGCTTTTATGGGTAAAAAAGCATGAAGAAGAAATATTCCATAAAATAGCTCATGTGCTTTTACCAAAGGATTATATAAGGTATAAGCTAACAGGGGAATTTGCTACAGATATATCAGATGCATCAGGTATGCTTATGCTGGATGTAAAGAACAGAAAATGGTCAAAGGAAATGCTTGAATTACTTCAAATTGAAGAAGAGGTACTTCCTAAAGTTTTTGAATCTTGGGAAGTAACAGGAAAGCTTACAAGGGATGCAGCAAAAAACACAGGCCTTTCTGAAGATACTGTTGTGGTAGGCGGAGCAGGAGATCAGGCTGCAGGCGCTGTTGGCTGTGGTGTAGTTAAGAGCGGTATATTATCTGCATCCCTTGGAACTTCAGGAGTTATTTTTGCCAGCAGTGACAAATATGAAGTAGACAAAGAAAATAGATTGCACTCCTTTTGTCATTCTAATGGAAAGTGGCATCAAATGGGTGTTATGCTTTCTGCTGCTTCCTGCCTAAAGTGGTGGATTGAAGATATAAACAAGAATACTGAAGAAATGGCCTTTGAAAAACTTTTGGAGGAAGCTTCACTTTCTCCTGCAGGCAGCAGAGGAGTTATTTTTCTTCCCTACCTAATGGGAGAGAGGACACCCTACAGTGACCCAAATGCAAAAGGGGTTTTCTTTGGACTTAATATAACAAATAAAAGAGAAGATATGACAAGAGCAGTACTTGAAGGAGTATGCTTTGGACTTAGAGATTCTCTTGAAATATTGAAAGATTTAAAGGTGCCCATAGAAGCAGTAAGAGTTAGCGGTGGAGGTTCAAAGAGCCTTCTTTGGAGACAAATTTTAGCAGATATATTGGGCGTTAAGGTTCAGGTTATAAACTCAAAGGAAGGCCCAGCTTATGGAGCGGCTATTTTGGCTGCTGTTGGCTGTGGCAGGTACATAACTGTTGACGAAGCCTGTGAAAAGCTTATAAAGGTTAATGAGTCAGTTGAGCCAATAGCTGAGAATGTTGAAAAATATAATGGCTACTACAAGATTTATAACAGCTTATATAGAGCATTAAAAGATAGTTTTAAGGAAATAAGTGAACTGCAATAATAAAACCTAGGGTGTAATAATGCACCCTAGGTTTTATTCTGCTAAAAACTAAAGAAAATTTACAAGGGCAAGGAATAGATAAACAGGTTAAAAAGGAACCTTGAACTCGGTTTAATATATTCTTGCAACAACTGCATCTCCAACCTGACTAGTTGTAGCAGTTCCTCCCATGTCTGGAGTAAGAACATTACCATCAACCAGTACCTCCTGAATGATGTCCAATAATCGTTTACCCCAATCTTCGTATCCAAAGAAATCTAACATTTGACTAACTGACCATATAGCTGCTAGTGGGTTTGCTATGTGTTGTCCAGCAATATCCGGTGCTGAACCATGAATTGGCTCAAACATAGAAGGAAATTTACGTTCAGGATTTAGGTTTGCACCAGCAGCTAAGCCCATTCCACCAGCAATTGCGGCCCCTAAGTCTGTTAATATATCTCCAAAAAGATTAGAGGTGACCACTACTTCAAATCTCTCAGGATGCTTAACCATAAGCATGCTAGCTGCATCAACTAGATAACTGGCAGTTTTAATATCTGGATATTCCTTACTAATCTCGTTAAAAATCTGATCCCAAAATACCATGGAATAATTAAGTGCATTTCCCTTGCTGATGCTAGTAAGAGACTTACCTTTACTGCGAGCTAGCTGGAAAGCATAACGGATTATTCTCTCACAGCCATGACGAGAGAAAACACCATTTTGAATTACAACCTCATAGGGGGAGTTTTTGTAATGCCAGCTGCCACTGCCAGCATACTCTCCTTCACTGTTTTCACGAACAAATATCATATCCACATCTTCACATTTTACATCCTTTAATGGGCATGGTGCGCCTTTAAGCAATTTTACTGGACGTAGGTTCACATATTGATCAAAGCTTTTTCGGATAGTCAGTAAAAGCTCCCAAAGAGAAATATGATCTGGAACACCAGGAAAACCAACAGCCCCTAGGAAAATAGCGTCAAACTTACTTAATTGCTCAATACCATCCTTACTCATCATTCGTCCATTTTTTAGATAGTACTCACACCCCCAAGGAAATGTGACATATTCAAATTTAAAGCTTCCATCTAGCTCTGATATCTTATCCAAAACCTTGATTCCCTCAGCAATAACTTCTGGGCCAATGCCATCACCTGGAATGACTGCTATTCTATGAACGTACATTAATAAAACCCCTTCCTATGATTAGAGTTAGATAAAAAATATTCCACTATTTTCTTTTATCCTACTCCAATATAATATATAAGTAAAACATATTTAATCCAATAAATTTTTGCTACGTTAATATAAAATTCCTTTTATCTCATGTTTATTTAATGCAGAAAAATATGATATACTATTGTGTACTGGAAATAATACTAGGTGGAAAATTATGAGCATAATTTCATGTAATGGTTCTTTTTGTGATATAGCTTTGTAGAATTATGATTCGTAATAGTTATGTTAATTTACATAATTTTGATTTAAAGTTTGTGAGATTTTTAAGTTATTGGGAGAAGGTTAAAGAGTGCCATGAAAAGAATAAATGAAATTTTTAGTGATTATGATACTGGTGGAAACATAAATACTGCCTTTGTAGAATCGGTAGTATTGAGTAAAAAAACTAAATCCTTAGAAATGCAAATCAGCTCAGACAAATACATAGATGTAAGGGAATTTGAGGGCTTTAATAAGTTCATAAGAAAAAGATTTGCCTTAGAAGATTCAAAGATTGCAGTAAAGTACGCTGAGGGAACGCATAAAAAGCCTATTGAAGAAGAACTGAAAAGTATTATATTTTCAGTTGCGGAAAAATACCCTGCATTAAAGGCAGTGCTAGGCAATAGTGAGTATGAAGTTGCTAAAAATACAATCAATTTTAATTTTAAATTCGCAGTATCAGACTTTTTAAAGACCATGGATTATGACAGAAAAATCCATGATGTAATAAAAAGCTTATATGGTTCAACTTATAAAATCAATTTTGTTGATAAAGTGAGCAGTGAAGAATTAGCAAGAATGCAAGAGGATTCACTTTCAAAGGAAATGCAGCTCATTCAAAAAGAAATTAAGAATATAGCAAACAATAGTGCACCTAAACCGCCTAAGGAAGCTTTTGAGAAAAAACAGGAAGTGCAAGGAGAAGGCGATGGGAAAAAAGGTGATCCATTCTTAATATTAGGAAGAAGCACTAAAATTAAGGAACCAATAATAAAGATTGTAGATATTACACCGGATGAGGGAAGGATAGCTATAGAGGGTGAAATATCAAATATAGAATCAAAGGAATTAAAGAGTGGAAAAACCTTGGTATCCTTTGATTTATATGATGGCTCAAGCTCTATGACCTGTAAATCTTTCTTGAAGCCAGGTGAAGAGGAAGAGGTATTACCTAAGCTTAAAAAGGCCAAAGGGGTTAAGCTTGTTGGAAATTCAGGTTACAGCAAGTTCTCCGATGAAATTGAGCTTATTGCTAATACTATTGTAGAAACAGGAGGCAGAAAGAAGTCCAAGAGACAAGATAATTCAGAAGTTAAGAGGGTAGAACTGCACATGCATACCCAGATGAGTCAAATGGATGCTATGACAAATGCCACTGACTTGATTAAAAGGGCCATGAGTTGGGGAATGAAAGCTATAGCTATAACGGACCATGGAGTGGTTCAGTCTTTTCCAGAAGCACATAAGTTACTGGGTAGAGATAATCCAGATATGAAGATTCTCTATGGAGTGGAGGCTTATTTAGCACCAGATAAAAAGCCTTCAGTAACAAATTCAAAGGGCCAGAGCATAGATACTACTTATTGCATTCTGGATTTGGAGACCACAGGATTTTCACCAAAAACGGAAAAAATCACTGAAATAGGAATCATGAAGCTTAAGGATGGAAAGGTAATAGATGAATTCAGCTGCTTTGTAAATCCTGAGAAGCCTATTCCAGCAAGAGTTGTAGAGGTTACTAATATAACTGATGACATGGTAAAGGATGCAGAAACCATAGAAAAGGTATTTCCTAAAATGCTAGAGTTTATCAAAGACAGTGTTTTGGTTGCCCATAATGCAGGCTTTGATATTGGCTTCTTAAAGCATAATGCCAAGGTATTAGGTTATGATTTTGATTATACATATGTGGATACATTATCCTTAGCTCAGGCTATATTTCCTGAATATAAATCTTATAAATTAGGAAGAATTGCTAAAAACCTTGGTATAAAGGTTGAGGTTGCTCATAGAGCCTTAGACGATGTTGATACAACAGTTAAGGTATTCAAAGTTATGCTTGAAAAGTTAAAGGAAAGAGGAGCAGAAGCTATAGATGATATGGATTCCTTAGGAAGTGATGAGGCGGCTAAAAAGCAAGAGTATAAGAAGCTTAAAACCTACCATGCAATTATATTTGCAAAGGATTATGTAGGTCTGAAAAACTTATATAAGCTGGTATCTTATTCTCATTTAGATTACTTTTACAAGAAGCCCCGTATATTAAAGAGTATGTATAAAAAATATTCCGAAGGCTTGATACTTGGAAGTGCCTGCAGCGAAGGAGAGCTGTACCAGTCAATACTTTTAGGAAAATCTGATGAGGAAATTGAAGCTATTGCAGAGGATTATGACTATTTGGAAATTCAGCCTCTAGGAAACAATGATTACCTAGTAAGAAATGATCAGGTAGAGAGTCGAGAGCAATTAAAGGAAATCAATAGAAAAATTGTTGCCTTGGGAGAAAAATTAAATAAGCTTGTAGTGGCTACAGGAGACGTGCATTTCATGGATCCTGAGGACGAAATATATAGGCGTATCCTAGAAGCAGGACAGGGTTTTAAGGATGCTGATAATCAGGCGCCATTGTATCTAAGAACAACTGAGGAGATGCTTGAAGAGTTTTCTTATTTGGGATATGAAAAGGCCTATGAGGTGGTAGTAACAAACACTAACAAGATAGCAGATATGTGCCAGCAGATAAGCCCTATTTCAAAGGATAAAGCTACACCGCACATAGATGGCTGTGAGCAGACTATAAGGGATATTACTTTTGGAAAGGCTCATGAACTCTATGGAGATCCACTTCCTCAGATTGTTCAGGAAAGATTGGATAAGGAGCTGGATTCCATTATTAAAAATGGCTTCTCCGTAATGTACATTATTGCACAAAAGCTGGTATGGAAATCCAATGAGGATGGATACCTAGTAGGTTCTAGAGGATCTGTTGGATCATCTGTGGTTGCATACATGACTGGGATAACAGAAGTAAATGGTTTGCCGCCACATTACAGGTGCCCAAAGTGCAAGCATTCTGACTTTACGGATTATGGCGTAAATAACGGCTTTGACTTGCCGGATAAGGTGTGCCCAGTTTGTGGAGAAAATTTAGCTAAGGATGGTATAGACATACCTTTTGAAACCTTCTTGGGCTTCAATGGTGATAAGGAGCCGGATATCGACTTAAACTTCTCGGGAGAATACCAAGCAAAGGCACATAGATATACCGAAGTTATCTTTGGTAAAGGCACAACCTTTAAGGCAGGAACCATAGGAACCATAGCAGAAAAAACAGCATTTGGATACGTGAAAAAGTATTATGATGAAAAGAATGTTCATGTAAATAAGGCAGAGATTGCTAGAATTTCGGTAGGGTGTACTGGTATTAAGAGAACTACAGGACAGCACCCTGGTGGAATTATAGTTGTACCCAAAGGACGAGAAATATTTGAATTCTGCCCAGTACAGCATCCTGCTGATGATCCTGATTCAGATATAATAACAACACATTTTGATTATCACTCCATCGATCAAAACTTATTGAAGCTGGATATACTTGGACACGACGATCCTACAGTTATAAGGATGCTGCAGGATATAACAGGAGTAGATCCACAAAAAATACCTATGGATGACAAGGATACTATGTCGCTATTCTCATCCACCAGGGCTTTAGGGGTAACACCAGAACAGATAAATTCCAAGGTAGGAACCTTTGGTGTTCCTGAATTTGGTACTAAGTTTGTAAGAGGAATGCTTTTAGATACTATGCCAAAAACTTTTTCAGATTTAATATGTATATCAGGACTTTCCCATGGTACCGATGTGTGGCTGGGAAATGCCAAGGATTTGATTGATCAAGGTGTTATTTCCAGCATAAGTGATGCAGTATGTACAAGAGATGATATTATGGTTTATCTTATCAAAAAAGGATTGCCTCCAAACTCTGCTTTTAAGATAATGGAGACGGTTCGTAAAGGAAAGGCATTAAAGGAACCTAAGTTCCCAGAATATGAAGCTATGATGAGGGAGCATGATGTACCGGAATGGTACATAGCATCCTGTAAAAAGATAAAGTACATGTTTCCTAAGGCGCATGCTGCAGCTTACGTAATGATGGCCTTTAGAATAGCTTGGTTTAAGGTTCATATTCCTAAGGCCTACTATGCAGCCTACTTTTCCATAAGAGCAAAGGCCTTTGATGCAGAATTTATGATTTATGGAAAAGAAAAGGTTAAAGAGAAGATGAAGGAAATTGAAATGATGGGTATGCAGGCCCCACCTAAGGATAAGGATATGTACGATGACTTAGAAATAGTTTTAGAAATGTATGAGAGGGGTATCAAGTTTCTTCCAATAGATTTATACAAATCTCATGCTACAAAGTTCCAGCAAGAGGAAGATGGCTTAAGACCGCCACTTAACAGTATAGCAGGAATGGGAAATGTGGCAGCAGAAAGCATATATAATGCTGTACAGGAAGCTATTCGAATAGAAAAACCTATAAGCTCTATTGAAGACTTAAGAAAGCGTGCTAAGATAGGAAATTCTGCAATAGATTCACTTAAAAAGTTTGGATGTTTTAAAGGACTTCCTGAAAGCGATCAAATATCCTTCTTTGATATGCTGGGGTAAGGAAATTACTTAGTGAAAAAGTTTAGTAAGACTAAATCAAGGAGATTCAAAGTGCTTGATTATAGCATATGCATAACTAGTTAATATTAAAAAAGTATATTGAATAATAAATGGCGCCATGTATTAGTTAAGGCAACTATTGCATGACGCCATCTTTTTTATGAGGCTACTTCCAGTAAAATAAATAGGATTCTTTTGAAGTCCAGAGCTGGTTAATTTGTGATTAGAGTTATATTTTGTGGATAATTAAGGAAATTTTGTGCATAAAAATTTAGTACAATACACTATTTTTTATAAACATATTTTTCCTTTTCAAAGGTTTACAATAAAAAAAGAAAATGGTAAAATGAAATAAAACATAACAGTGCTGCATAATATTGTAATATACAAATCAAAGTGGAGATGAGGCGGACTCGTGAAATTAATAGACGATTTTAAGTGCGTTTTACCAAGTATTTGCTTAATTACAGATGATCCATATCGTGTCAAAATGATTGCTGCTCATTATTTGGACAATGTTGAAATATTTACTGAAACACGTGGACAAGTTGGTCTTATGGGTAAATTCAATAGTATCCCTTTATTTGTTATGTCCGTTGGAATCGGTATAACGTCAACAATGGCTTATTTGACTGAACTTTGCTCAAAGAATAAAATTGAGCGTATTGTCTATTTTGGTGATTGCGTTACAAATGATTACAGCCTACCTGTTGGTTCAATAACTTACATAAAAAAGGCATATGAAAATGACAAATATTACGATGTATCTGATAATTTATTAAAATATGTAGAAATTATAATGAAAAAAAATAATATCAATGCACATGCTTGCGTAACTACTACTAATGATAATTATCTTATTGAAAAAAAGTATATTACCAGTGAAGAATCTAGACTTCTAGATTTCACAACTTCTGCTATATATAGAATTAATAAAAGTAATACTAAAGTGGAATCTTTATCTATACTTAATGTTTGTGAGAATGTTAATACCAACGAAAGAATAGATGAAGCGGTAAGACAAAGTGGCTGCCATTCAGCTATAATGCTAGCACTCCACTCATTAATTTTTTAACTTTTTTTAAAGGGTTGTGAAAGCGTTAACATAAATAAAAGAATAGATAAAGCATAATACGATTGACTGCTAGTCAGTCATAATATTAACACTTTATACTGTAATTTTCAAAACTCACTAAAAGTACTATTCTCTTATTATATGGTAGCGATTAACAATAATAAATATTATTTAGGGGGGCTGAGAATCAAAAAACTAAATATTTGTGAAAGCGTTAACATGAGTAAAAGAATAGATGAAGTATCGAACAAAGTGGTTGCTACTGTGTAATACTGCAAGGCTTCACTCCGTACTTTTTAAAAGTAATATTCTTTTATTTTATGATAACGACTGATAGCAAAAGTATATTGAAAAGGGGATGTAAAATGAAAATAGCAATGAAACCAAAAAAAGCACGGTTATTAGCTGTAATGTTATCATGCTTATTAGTACTAAACACGATAATTACACAAACAGCGCTAGCGGCAGCTACTAATGACGTAGTTAATCCGCCTCAATCTACTGCAGGAAAAACCGAAGTTACATCGTGGAATTTTGGTGCTCTACCTGATGTTACTAATGGTGATTTCGCTGCTACAAGTGGTTATTATAACAACGCCACAACTCTTATGCAGTTATACCAAGGTGCTACTCCTGCAAAAGTAACTTCTGGTTTTACTTACTCCACTTCTTCTTTGAAAAATACTGGATTTGAAAAGCCAAGCTATTGGCTTGTAACAACATCCACTAAAGGATTCAAAGATTTAATATTCAATTTTACTATGTACTCTGCTTCGACAGGTCCTAGGGATTTTAATACAGAGTGGAGTACGGATGGTACAAACTGGAATGTCTTTGGTAATCTAAATAGTTCTACACAATATACTATTAAGAATCCAAGCAAGCAACTTCAAAATTATGGAATGGCTTTACCAGCATCAGCTGAAAATAAAGATGTACTTTACATCAGAGTGGTTAAAGCCTCTGAAGTCCAAGCCAATGGTACAGGAACTATTACAACTTCAAGTACTAATATTGGTAATAATATTAACGGAATTCAAATATATGGTGCAAAAGACCCATTATATACAACACATGCTGTAACTACAACTAACGATATTTCTAAGCCAATATTAGACGTTACACCTATAACTTTGTCTTGTACAGATGCAAATGCACAAATTTTCTATACAACAGATGGAACTACTCCAGCTGCAACAGCAGGTGGTTCTACAAAATTATATAATGGACCTTTCACAGCACTTTCTGAAGGAGGCTTTAAAGGTGCAGATCCATTTGTTGTTAAAGCTGTAGCAAAATCACCAGAACTTTTACCAAGTGATGAAGTAACTTTATCGTTTAATCAAGAAACTATTACTTCAAATGCAGATGCAAAAAAGCCTGCCGTTGTAGGCACTTATGTATGGGTAAAAGGTATTGGTACTTACTCCACTGCAAATAGAACTTTATATATTCAAGATGGTATGAATGTTGGCAGTGGTCTTTGCATTGACAAGTCGGGTGCAGACTTTAGATCATATGTAGGTAAAGAAATATATGTTCATGGTAGAGCTACACTTTATAATGGTCTAATTGAGATTGTTCCAGATGCTGTTGATGCAACAAATGTAATAGTGCGTAATGATAGCCCAGCAATACCAACCCCAACTAAAATTATGTTCGACCAACTTTCAGATAGAGCATATGAGGGAATGTTGGTTGCATTCGATACAGTAAAACTTGATAAAATTGGTGGAACAGACGTTGCAAAATTATTTAATCATACAGTTAGCCAGGCGGGCATATCAAGTACATTGCGTGCTAAGGGTATATCTTCTACAGTTAGTTCAACTGGCTATGTTAATATTAAGAACGCCATTGCAAGCTTTTATAATGGCATACAGATACTTTCTACAAATACATCAGATTTAGAATCTACAGCCATACCAACTGTTGAGTTCATGACTGCAAATGTAACAAGTGGAGCTGCAGTACCACTAAATTCTAAGGTTACACTTACTACAACAACTCCAAATGCAACAATAACTTATAGCTTGAATGGTGGTGCGCCAGTAACAAGTGTCTCAAATTCAATAGATGTTACTATAGATGAATTCAAAGATGGAAAGGCAATTATTACAGCATCTGCTACAGATGGATCATATACAACAGCAACTCAAACTTTCACTTATACACAAAGTAAAGTTGAAGCTGTATCTGCAAAACCAGGTTCTGGTGCAGTTGATCCAACATCATCAATAACATTATCATCAACTACAGCAGATGCAAAAATAGTTTATTCACTATATCAGAATTCTTTTTCAGATAGTGATGGTACTTTGGTTGGAACTGCTGATCAAGAGTATACAGAGCCTATTCAATTACAAGCAGCATACTTCCCTGTAAGAATAGTTGCAAAAGCAACACTTGCAAATTACTTGGATAGTAATGCTGCAACATTCACATACACTGCTAAAAAAGCAGCTGGTGGCGAAAAGAACTACTATGGACAAATACACGGACATACAGCAGAGAATTCAGATGGTCAAGGTACTTTGGCAGAGGCAGATGCTTATGCAAGAGACGTAGCTAAGCTTGATTACTTTATATTGACAGACCACTCAAATTCTTATGATAAAGCTCCAGCTTCAGATACAGCAGCAAGTATTGGTAATATAAATAATTACAATACAACAAACCAACAATGGTTAAATGGTAAAAATGAAGCTAAAAATGCATCAACATCAACTTTCCTCTGCGATTACGGTTATGAAATGACATGGTCTGGCGGTCCTGGACACATGAATACCTTTAATACAACAGGTTTTGTTAGCCGTAATAATGCAGAACTTAATAATAAAACTAATGATGCTGGTATGAGGGCTTATTATGAACTGTTAAAAAATACACCAGGATCAATTTCACAATTTAATCACCCTGGATCTACTTTTGGTAACTTTGCAAACTTTGCTTATTATGATCCTCAGATAGATGATAAAGTTAATCTTTTAGAAGTAGGTAATGGTGAAGGTACTGTTGGTTCTGGAGGGTATTTCCAGTCTATTGATCAGTATATTTTAGCACTAGACAAAGGCTGGCACGTAGCTCCAACTAACAATGGAGACAATCATAAAAAAGCTTGGGGAACATCCAACACTTGTGCAACTGTTGTTTATACAAATGATTTTACAATGGCTGGAATCTATCAAGCTATGCGTGACCGCTCTGTATGGGCAACTGAAAATAAAGATTTAGATGTTGCTTATCATTTGAATGATGGAACAAACACTTACAGCATGGGTGCTATTTTAGATGTAGCTCCTGCTACTGCTAATGTTACAGTAACAGCTAAAAACAAAAATTTAGGAAAAGAAACTAGTAATATTGCTTCAATTGAGCTTATAAGCAGTGGCGGAAAAGTGGTAGATAAAATCAAATACGCTGCTGGAAATAGTGATGTTACTTACACATATTCAATGACAACACCCGCTGCTGGTTATTATTTTGCAAAGATTACTGATAATCAAGGTTTTGTTGCAGTAACTGCACCAATTTGGCTTGGTTCAGCTCCAAAGGTTGGAATAACTTCTGTTGTTAATGATACAGTAATGCCTGTTACTACAGAGGCTATGAAATTAACAACTACTTTCTTTAATAATGAAACAAAAGCTGCTACACTTAAATCTATATCATATACTGTAGATGGAGATGCTTCAGCTAACAAAAATTATGATCTTAATAAAGATATAGCATCACTTGGAAGTGTTACTCATGAATTTAGCTATACTCCAACAACAGCTGGAGATAAAACAGTAAATATTAGTGCTGTTATTACAGTTAATGGGGTAGATACAACTTATACTGCTACGAGTACAATGAAAGTTGTGGATATTAATAAAGTATTGTATGTAGGACTTGACGCTGCTCATGGTAACGAATATGTGAGTGGAGGAGATTATCCTGATTCAATGGCTAACATGATGACACTTGCAGCAAAGAATAGTGTAAGAGTAGTACAACTTAAGACTTCACAAGATTTAATTAACGCTTGCAACAATCCTAAATATAAAATGATGATTTTAAATGCACCATCAAGAAAAAATGCTGCTGCATGGCCAAATCCGACAAACTATACTGCTGATGAAATTGCAGCACTTAAAGTTTTTTCAGAAAACGGAAACACACTTGTATTTGGAAATATTGCAGACTATGGAGAAGCTTCAAATGGTGATACATCAGATCCACAAAAGCATATGGCTGGACTTCAAAATGATGTATTGACTGCTATAGGTTCAACTTTGCGTGAAAGCGATGACGAAGTTATGGACGATGATAATCATAGTGGAACACAGGCATTTAGATTGCTTCCAACTGAACTTAATATGTCTAATCCGTTGATGCTGGGAGTTGTAAATGGACAAACATATAGCCAATTTTCAGGTTCTACTATTTATGCTGTAGATCCAAAAACAGGCGATAGAACTTCAACACTACCAACAACTGTTAGTCCGCTTGTTTATGGTTTCCCAACCACATATTCAGCTGAATGCGATAATGATAACTTTGGATATGGTACAGATAAAGCTACATTCCCATTTGTTGCTGTAGGAAAAAATAAAACAGATAAAGGAATGAACAATGCAGATGGTCTATACATTCCTAAGTATGTTAATCCAAATAGTAGTTTTGCAACAAATCCAGAAGAAAAACTACTAGCAGCATCTGAAAACGTAGTTCATTCTAATGGTAAAACTTCATTAGTTGTTGTGGCTGGTGGTTCCTTCATGAGTAACTTTGAAATACAAGTTACTTTGGAAAATACTGCAACATTACCATATGCTAACTACAACATAATGGATAACCTTTATAAAAATGTTAACCCATTAACCATAACAAGTATTGCTGATGCAAAAAATTTACCTGATGGAACAGAAGTTGTAATCGAAGGTACAGCTACTAGTGAAATAAATACTCAAAGTACAAATACTGATACAAACAAAGGTTTCTTTGACTGTATTTATGCACAAGATGCAACAGGCGGTATTAATTTGTTCCCAGTTGCTTCAGGTGTAAAAGAAGGACAAAAGGCAAGATTTTTCGGTAAAATTGCACATTATCAAGGTGAAGTAGAGTTAACAGTTAGCAAATTTACTATTTTAGATGAAAACATCAATAAAATAGCACCTACTGCTCTTACTTCAAAGGATTCAATGCTGCCAAGCAATACTGGACTTTTAATAAAAACTCAAGGTATTGTGTCAAATATTATAAAAGACAATGACGGAACTATAAATCAATTTACTATTAACGATGGAACTGGACCTGCTATTGTATTCATCAATGGATACATCACAAAGGGAACATCACTTTCATTCGTTAAAGACGGTGCATTTGTTTCTGTTACAGGCTTAGCTTCTATCGGTGAGGTTTCAAGTGATTCAGATATGCACCCAAGAATAAGAGTTAGAGACCGTGCTGAAATAGTTAGTATTCCAAAAGCATTGACAGGAATACAAATTACAAAACAGCCAACAAAGACAGAATATGTAGTTGGACAAAGCTTAGATTTAACAGGATTAGTTGTTACAGGAACATATAATGATGGAACATCAGCTCCAGTAGAAATTACATCCTCAAATATAAGTGGATTTGATAGCACAACTGAAGGAACTAAAACAATAACAGTAACAGTTGAAGGAAAGACAGCAACCTTCAATGTAAAAGTAATAGCAAAAGCATTGACAGGAATAGAAATTACAAAACAGCCAACAAAGACAGAATATGTAGTTGGACAAAGCTTAGATTTAACAGGATTAGTTGTTATAGGAACATACAATGATGAAACATCAGCTCCAGTAGCAATTACATCCTCAAATATAAGCGGCTTTGACAGCACAACTACAGGAACTAAAACAGTAACAGTAACAGTTGAAGGAAAGACAGCAACCTTCAATGTAAATGTAATAGCAAAAGCATTGACAGGTATAGAAGTTACTAAGCTGCCAACAAAGACAGAATATGTAGTAGGACAAAGCTTAGATTTAACAGGACTAGTTGTTACAGGAACCTATAATGATGGAACAAAAGCATCTGTAACAATTACACCTGCAAATATAATTGGCTTTGATAGTTTAACTACAGGAACTAAAATAGTAACAGTTGCATTTGAAGGAAAGACAGCAACCTTCAATGTAAAAGTAATAGCAAAAGCATTGACAGGAATAGAAATTACAAAACAGCCAACAAAGACAGAATATGTAGTTGGACAAAGCCTAGATTTAACAGGATTAGTTGTTACAGGAACATATAATGATGGAACATCAGCTCCAGTAGCAATTACATCCTCAAATATAAGCGGATTTGACAGCACAACTACAGGAACTAAAACAGTAACAGTAACTGTTGATGGAAAGACAGCAACCTTCAATGTAAATGTAATAGCAAAAGCATTGACAGGAATAGAAATTACAAAACAGCCAACAAAGACAGAATATGTAGTAGGACAAAGCTTAGATTTAACAGGACTAGTTGTTACAGGAACTTATAATGATGAAACATCAGCTCCAGTAGCAATTACATCCTCAAATATAAGCGGATTTGACAGCACAACTACAGGAACTAAAACAGTAACAGTAACAGTTGAAGGAAAGACAGCAACCTTCAATGTAAATATAATAGCAAAAGCATTGACAGGAATAGAAATTACAAAACAGCCAACAAAGACAGAATATGTAGTAGGACAAAGCTTAGATTTAACAGGACTAGTTGTTACAGGAACCTATAATGATGGAACATCAGCGCCAGTAGCAATTACATCTTCAAATATAAGCGGATTTGACAGCACAACTGCAGGAACTAAAACAGTAACAGTAACAGTTGATGGCAAAATAGCAGTCTTCTATGTGGAAGTAAAGGCAGCAGCTCCATCAGATAATACTAATTTAGATAACTATGATGGAGAAAAGATTATTGAACTTATTGGTAATGCTTCAACAAGTAAAGTTACAGTAGTTGCAAATACTAATAAGACTGTTGACCAATCAGTATTTGAAGCAATGAAGGGAAAGAATAAGACTTTAGTAGTAAAAACACCAGTTGAGAATAATTCAGGTGTTACGGAAATAGAATTTACCTTTAATGGCCTTAATATGAAGGCAGAGGATGTTAAATCTTTCGATTTATCCTTAAGAGCTGTTCCTGAGCATAAAAATGAAATAGCAGCCTTAGATAAAGATGCTTTAATTTTATCCTTCAATGATAGTGGAAGTCTTCCTGGAATAACAAATGTTAGAATAAAATTAAGCAGTGCTTATACTTCATCAGATAAGCTATATCTTTACTACTTTAATCCTAAAACTAACAAAGCTGAGCTAGTAGGAGGAGTATTAAGTCCTGATAAGGATGGGTATGTAACTGTTGGAATTAAACATTTCAGCGACTACTTTATCAGTGTAAAGGCACCAAGTGGGAATTCAACACTTGAAAACATGCCAAAGACAGGTTCACCTATTGATATGAATTTACTTTTAGGATTAGGATTATTATTTATTGCTTCAGGTGCTTACTTTATATTTAGAAAAAAGCGTACAGTAAAATAAGCATACTATTTTAAGCTTTTGGGCATGTTCTAGAATTAATTATAATTCTAGGGCATGCCTCTTTTATTTTTAAAGTTAAATTATATATTTATAGTTACAATAGAAAGTTTATTTTTATAGTGCTAAAATAATCTATAGAATAATTTAAATATCATAGGAAGTGGGGGATTATTATTAGTTACAAATTAATTTGCATTGATATGGATGGAACTCTTCTAAATAGTAAAAAAAGAATCAGTGACTACACAAAGGCCTCCATAAAGAAGGCTCACGATATGGGAGTACATATTGTTGTAAGTACAGGAAGACTGTATTCAGATGCTGAGGTTTTTTCAGATTTAATAGGTGTAAAATCTCCAATTATAGCTTCAAATGGTGCTGTAGTTAGAGGGATAGAAAAAAATGATATTATTCATAAGAGTATATTTGGTGAAGAATTATGCAATAAATTATTAAACATTTTTGCAAAGTGCAATATACAGCCAATATTTAATACTCCAGAAAAAATATACACTGGAAGTATTAAATATAAGCTGTTTATTGAACAAATCAAGCTTAAGGGTGCAATAAGTAAAAATGTTAAAATACAATATGTTTTCTCCTTAAAGCAGTGGAGCAAAATTTTTAGCCATGAAAAAAATAACATAGTAAAATGTGAAGTTATAACTATAGATAAAGAGAAGCTTCACCAAGTTGGAAAGGAATTAGAAAGCATTAAGGAATTAGAACTAGTAAACTCTACAGATCACAATATTGAAATTACTAGAAAGGGAGTTTCTAAAGGAAATGGTGCCAAAATCCTTTCAGATTATTTTAAGATAAAAAGAGAAGAAATCATTGCTGTGGGCGACAGTGGAAATGATGTTTCTATGATTGAATTTGCAGGTCTCGGAGTAGCTATGGGAAATGCAATGGAACAAGCAAAGCAAGTTGCTGATTATGTTACTGATACTAATGACAATGATGGAGTAGCAAAGGTCATTGATAAGTTTGTTTTACAGAAGGAAAGCCAAAGTGCATAAGTATTTATTACTTAAAAGCAAATTAAGAATATCATTTTGATTTAATCTAACTTTACTAAAATTACTATAGCTTTGAGATTACAAAAAAGGTGCCGTAAAACTTTTATAAAAGTTTTACGACATCTTTTTTTTTCAAGAGCAGATGAAAAACTCCACTCTGTAGAAGCAATTATAAAGCGATAAGGAATAGGGTGGAAATTCAACATATTAATGTTAGAAAATAAAATTCGTGACTATTTTTGTCTAGAAGTTTTATTTTTTAATGGTTAAGAAATAATATTTACAATTATGGAAAATAAATGTTAAAATATAAGCAAATGTAAAACATAAGTTTTACATTTTTAAATAATATAAGGGGGAAATAAAATGAAAAAAAGGGGGCACCAAAGAATATTAGCCAGTTTTCTTACGCTAATATTAATAACAGGATTGATTCCTGAAAAAGCTAGTTCGGTAGAAGTAGCAAATAGTGGAGCGGTGGGAATTTCTACTGAAAAATTAATAGTTAAGGAGCTTACAGAAAAAAGACAGGAAAATGCGAGATTTTTTTTGAACTCGGATGGCTCAGAAACAGCTGTTATCTACAATACTAAAGTAAATTATAGAAGTGGAGATGCATATCAGAGGGTAAGCAATAATTTAATACAACCAGCTGCTCAGTACATGGAATCTGGCTTTACTTATAAAAATGAAGCTAACGACTTTAATGTTTATTTTAAGGATAACATAGCTAAAGAGTCACCTGTGCAATTAGAATTTGGAAACTACCAAGTAAGCTTGACTCCAATATCAGCAAATGGAAGCAATGTATTGCTTGGTACAACTTATAGTTCATCGCAGCTAACAGCTCAAAATACTAGCATAAGCAGCATAGATGAGAAAAATAAACAACTTCCAGCGAACATAAATCAGTATGTTAATCCTGTAGTAAAAGATTCTATAGAATATAAAAACGTATATGGAGAGGGAAGTAGTATTCAATATCAACTTATTAATTCTGGAATTAAAGAAAATATAGTTTTAAATGCGTATAATAACACTAATAAGTTTGAATTTAATTTGAATCTCAAAGGTCTTAAACTAGAAAAAAAAGAAAATGGACCTATTATTCTTAAAGATGCTGTTACAGGAGAGATAAAAGGGGGAATGCCTCTTCCATTTATGGTGGATTCAGCAGAAAATGAACATTACTCAGAGAACATACAGACATACATAGAAACAAAAAATGAGGTAGAGGGCCGTTATAAATTAATATATATAGTTGATGAAGAATTCTTAAAAAGTGCTGATACAGTATATCCTGTTACAATAGATCCACCTATAGTAATACAAGGTTCAAGTTATAATGTTACTCGTGATGCCTATGTAGAAAGTAAGTATCCAGGCAGCAATTATTGGACATCAGCTCAACTAAGAGCAGGTTATGACAAAACTACAGGAACAGCACGTTCTTATGTTAAATTTCCTAATTTGCCAAGCTTGGGGAACGCTACTATTACTGGCGCTTGGTTTGCAGCAGTTGGTACAAATGAAAACTTGGATAAAGGAAACAATGCAACAATCGAAGTGAGAAAACCTAATAGTAATTGGGATTCATCAAATATAACTTGGAATAATGCGCCTAGCTATGGAGAATGTATCGATTCCACTGCAGTTAGTTCACCTGACTGGTATTATTGGAATATTACCAGTGTAGTAAGTGATTGGTATAAGGGCAGTGTAAACTATGGACTAGTGTTGAAAGATAAAAATGAGACCTGGCAGTATAGAAGGTTTTCTTCTTCTGATGGACAATATCCACCAGCTTTAATTATTAACTATATAAGCCCAGTTACCACATTAAGGTCTGCTGCCTATGGAGGGGCTGCTAATTCACAGAATGGGTATGTTAATTTGACCTGGAATGCAGTTTCTGGAGCTAAAGGATATTATGTAGCAATATTTAATGGACTTGAGTACCAGTATTTTGATGTAGGTAATGTGACAAGCTGGACAACTAAAGGCCAAGGAATATGGCCTGAAGCTGGAGAAATAGCTAAAGGAAGGTATCAGCTTCATAAAGATAAATTAGGCGTAGAACTTCCAAATGATCCAGTAAATTGTTATAGAGTATCACCAGGTGATGCTGTGTACAAATCTCAGCATTTTTACTATTTTAGAGTGATGCCTTATAATGATGGCGGATATGCCAACATAGATAGTTGTAATTGTGAAAAGGTGTATATTCCAGATACATCTAGTCCTGAAGGTATTCAAACAACCAGTATTAAAGTAAATAATAATCCGGCTATAAACGAAACCAATGCATGGCAGCTAAAGTTAACTTGGACTATTCCTAAAGACTTACCTGAGGGAAAAAAAGAGGATGGCACAAGTTTAGCAAGCGGCATACAAAAGTATAAGGTTAGATTGATACAAGTTAATAGTAATAGCGTAGTAAAAGAGGCAGAAGTAACTTCTGGCACTACAGAGTATTTATTTAATAATGTGGCTGACAACTATGAGTATAAAGCTGAAATATATGCTTATGATAATAATGGTAATTATACTATAAGTGCTAAAGCTGCAGGTCCTGTTATAACTGGAGATAGAACACCTCCTACAGTACCTTCAAATGTATCAATAAGTAGGTCTTCGGGTAAACTTGGAGATATTCCTTCAATTACCTGGGCAGGCATAAAGGATGAAAAGGGATTATCCTCAGTGCAATATAAGATTAACAATAATGGTTGGGTAGATATAGGTAAAAATACTGAAGGTGGAAGTGTTGATATTAATTGCAGTTATCTTCAGGAAGGTAATAATATTATATATGTAAGAGGAATAGATAAGCAGGGGAATATAGGGGAAAGTAAAGCTGTATATTACAAGCTAGATACCAAGTTGCCTTCTATAAATATTACAAGTCCAAAGGATATGCAGATAATAAATGGACAAATAGGAATTAATGGGGAAATATATGATGAAAATATTAAAGAATGGAAAATTGAATATGGATATGGAAGAACTCCTAGCTCCTTTACTACAGTTAGTGCTGGAACTGCCAATTCACCAGAATTAAACTATATATTAGACGTAAGTGGCTATTTAACCGGTTTGTATACTATTAGGATAACAGCAAAAGATATTGCAAATAACGCAAGTGTAAAGCAAGTTACAGTTGATAAAAGTAATAAAATAGCTTTGGAATCAACTCTAAATATTACACAGCCCATTAAAGGACAAACTTTAAATAATATTATGACTCCAGTAAAATATGCTTTTTTAAATGGAAGCAGTATAGATGGTTTAAAAGGGAAACTGTATATAAATTCCATGCTATATAAAGAACAAAGTGCTAGCACGGATATTCTGCAGATAAATGCATTAGATTTTAAAGAGGGCAGTGAAAATAATATATATGTAGATGCTTTTAACTCTGACGGGAAAAAATTTAGCAGTGAAAGCAGCTATTATATTAAATCAACTAAAGGATTGAAAGATATTCTGTGGACTAAACAAGACAATATAGTATTATCACCTGCCATTACTCTAGAGTATGTAGATGATACAAGTAATAATGGATTTCTTGAAGGACAGGTTGAGTTTGAAAATGAAGTTCAAGCTATTACCCTTAATGATGATGTTTATAGATATGGAAGTACTACTACTTCAGTGAGTTCGAGTGGAGACCCAACTGGTGAGCCTGTAGATTCACAAATAAATTATAAGATTTCTTGTGATAATGGCATAACGTGGAAAAGCATATGGCCAAATAATAAGGCGTTTTTAGATAAGCCTAATAAAAAGATAAAAATTAGAGTTAGTTTGACTATGGCTGAAATTCCATCAAAATATACCACTGCATTACTCCAAAATAAACTGAGTATATATAAGTTTGTTCCTAAGATTTTTGATATTAATATTACTGGTCTATTTGATTGCATACTTGATGATAATTTTAGTAACATGAATAAAATTAATAGTAGTACTATTAATTCTGTGAGCATAAGCAGTGAAGGAATAAAATTAATAAACCCTCAGTCTACAACTAGCAATTCATCATTGTCGACTAAGGTAGTTGGAAGTGTTCAAGCAAAAAAAATAGAGTTAATGGAATCTGTGTCAAAAGTTAGAGTTGAAGCGCAAGAAATAAGAGGCTCAGGAGAAATATTTTACTATATATCCTCTGATGAAGGGGTAAGCTGGCAAAAAATTAATTTAAATGAAGATACTAATCTAAATAAGGCTAGCAATAAACTGATTTTAAAGGCAGAACTGTCAGCTCCTACCGGCGCTGTAAGCCCAACAATAAAGTCATGGAGGTTAATAGAACTTGATTGCAAAAGACTTACCACAAGTAATACTTTTAAAGTTCAGCTTCTAGATATACCACAAAACCTAGAAGCAACTCCAAAAGTAAATTATACTACCTTGTTAAGATGGCAATATGATTTGTTAAAGATTCAGCAAGGAGTGAGGTTTAATGTTTATAGAAGTACAATACAAGGGTTTACACCTTCAAAAGAAAATTTAATTGCATCTAATATTACTACAACTTACTATAACGACTATAACATTAATTATGGTCAGAAATTCTATTATAAAGTTACTGCAGTTAAAGATTTCGAAGGCCAGAAGGGAAGAGAAAGCTGCAGCTCAAATTCTGCTCTAGCTACCATTGTGGATAAAAATGAGCTGGATAAAAGACTTGGGCTAGAGGACTATTGGGCGGCATCTCAGTTTAGGACTGGTGCAGGTTCAGGCTTTATAAATCTAACTAGCGGTAATCTTTGTTATGAAGGTACGGATTTTGTGTATCCCTCCCCTAAACTGGCAATGGTTTTAAGGAGAACCTATAATAATCAAGCTACTTCAAAGTCATCCTTTGGAATTGGTTGGGACTTTAATTTTAATACAAATTTATTAAAAGAATATGATGTTACTGGAAAAATAGTACAAGCTCTTATATTAAAGGATGGAGATGGAACAACCCATAGATTTAAAATAAGAGCAGATGGTACCTATGAAAGTCCTAAGGGTTCTCACATGGAGCTTACGCAAAAAACTAATGGAACTTATGAAATTAGACGAGAGGATAATATAACTTATGTATTTGATAGTTCCATGAACTTAAAGCTGTTTAAAGATGATTTTGGAAATGCTTTGAATATTACTTACAACGGACGTGGTAATATTGACAGTGTTTATGATAACTATAATCATAAAATAAGTTTTTTTTATGAAAATAAAAATATAGATTTAGTTTCAAGCATAGTAGACCCCTCAGGAAGAGTATTTCACTATGAATATAACAGTAATGAAAAGCTTGAGAAGATGTATATAATTATAGAAAATAATCAAGTTTATTCAGAGACCTATTTATACGATAAGAATAATAATATTGAAAAGGTTATAGGCCCTAAAAATCAGCAGACAACAAGCTTTCAGTATTATGATAATGGTACTGTTAAGAGATTTACTGATCCTAAAAGTGAATATATTGATATTCAGTATGCTCCACAGGTGAACGCTGCTATATTTACAGAGGGGGAAACCACGCTCGTATCAAATAGAAATGTAAAAGCTTCTTTTAAATACAATGTGGAAGGTAATCTTATTGAAACAGTAGATCCATTATTAAACCACACTTATTATGAAGTTGATAGCGATTATAATACAAGAGCTATGAAGTATTATAAAAAAACTGATGATAAAAGTGAAGAAATTAAATATTCCTATGATTATGATAGTAAAGGTAATATTATATCTATAACTGATCCAGAATTAAATCTTACAGAGTTTAAGGATTATAATAAATTTAATGAACCCAAAAAGATTATTAAAAAGGGTATAGAAGACGGTAAGGAAGTCATTATTGAGACTAACTATAATTACGATGATAATAATGGTAATTTATTGACTTCAACAGATTCAGAAAATAGAGTGACAACCTATGACTACTATAGTAATGGATTAATAAAGAGTTCCACGGATAACTTCAATAATAAAACTGAGTACATTTATTATGAGGAAGGAGCTTATAAAGGAAAGCTTAGAAAAACAATAGAACCTTTAGGAAAGGTAACAGAAGTAACGGAGTACGACAAGCAGGGTAATGCAACAAAAATAATAACCTATGATGCAAATAATCCTAGTAAAATAGAGGATTCAATTGGGGCTTTATATGATATCCTAGGCAGAAAGACTAGGACTATATACCAAGATAACCAGTATGATGAGTATGAGTATGACTTAAATCATAACCTTGTAGCTAGTTATGATAGGGATAAAGTGCCTACAATATATGGCTATGATGATTTAGACAGGCCAACTTATGTGCAAAAGGTAAATGGTGACTGTTCATCTACATCATATGAGTATAACGCAGATAATAAATTAGTAGTTACTACTGAAGATGCAGGTGCAAGAACAACTCAGCAGTACTATGATGCAGCAGGAAGAGTGGAAAAAACTATATCAGGTAACAATTATACCAGATATGAATATGACAACCTTGGTAATATGACTAAGATATTTGGAAGAGATGACTATGATGAGAAAAAGGAAAAGCTAATAGCTACTGCTCAGTATGATGTTTTCAATAGAATTACTAAGCAATTTATTGATCCAACAAATAAGAATATTTGCAGTTCAGTGGATTATGATTTTCTTGGTAATAAAAAAAGTGAGATAGATGGTTTAGGAAATAAGACAGAATATAATTACGATAACATCGGGAGATTAAAAGCTGTTCACAACTTTGTTACTTCAAGGACATATGATGAGTCAAGTAAGAAGATTACGGAAACTCAAGGGAAAATTGATGATCTAGTAACAGATTATCTTTATGACCAAAGGGATCCAGTAGAAGTTGGATTAGTTTATAACAGTGTTAAGGATGCGCTGCACAGAGAAACAAGAACTTACTTTGATGCTTTAGGAAGAAAAGTAAAGGAGACTAAAAAAGACGGTGAAACTGGTGAACTAAGGGAAACTAAGTATGATTATTACATTACTGGCAAGCTTAAAACAGAAATTAAGCCGGACAAAACCCCTATTTCTTTTGAGTACACCAATTTGCTTCAGTTAAAGACCGTAAAGTATGGAGCAGATAATAGTCAATATACCTCCTTTGATTATTACAACAATGGATTAACAAAATCTATAGAAGATCTAATGAACGGTAATAGTATAAAAACGGATTACCAATATGACAGCATAGGAAGATTGGAACAAATAACCCAAGAAGGACAATATATTGGATATCATTATGATGGAAGTAATAATGTAACGGATATATCTTATGCTTGTGGAGGTGAAAATAAAAATATTCACTACCAATACGATAAATCTAATAGATTAGATTATATTGCTTCAGGTGAGAATACAGTAAGAGAATATAAGTACACCTTTGCAGATAGGGTAGACAATATTATTAACTACAGAAAGTTTGATACTGGAAACAAGGATAGCTATACTCTGCAAAAATATAAATACAATTCTTTAGGACAGCCGGAAGAAATACAATACCTAGAGAACGGAAACTCATTAAAAGAAAAGTATAACCTTCAATTTGACAATAATGGAAGGATAAAAAATGAAGTTTCTTGGTCAAACTATACCAATGCAGATTACACAAAGACAGACTATGAAAACAAAGATAGCAATAAGCAAATTGAAATAAGTAAGACAGAAAGCTACTTATATGATGAACTTGGCAGATTAATAACTGATACAAGTACTAAAACAGAGACGGGCAAGGAGACTAAGAATAAAGTAACAAATTATAGCTATGACTGGGTTGGTAACAGAAAGGCTAAAGTAAGTGATACGGAAACCTTAGCTTATAATTACAATGATTTCAATAACTTGCTAAACATATACAGAAACGGTAATATTAAGAGTAAATGGACCTATGATTTAAATGGCAACCAGCTCACTGAAACAACTAATCGTGAAAAGGATGAGGTTCCAGGAAAGGATGCAGCTCAGGTTACTAAGGAGTTCATATATGATAGGTCGGACAGATTATATAAACTAAAAACAACTGATGGAACTAATCTTCAAGAAGTAACCAATTATTATAATGCAAATGGTGAGAGAACAAAGCAAATTGAAGTAAATAAAAAAGTAACAGACACCAACACTTCAGTACCAGGCTTAGAAACAAGATATTTTTATAATAATGGAAAGCTGCTATTTACAACTGATCAGAACCATACATTAGTTGAGGATAATCTACTTGATCCATCAGGACAAATAATCTTTACAAAGAGAAATGATGGCAATTATACTAACAAATACTTCTTCTACAGCCATGATACAAGAGGAAGCGTAAGCAACATTATAAACCCAGATGGCAAGCTTGTTAAAGGTTACAGCTATGACGAATTTGGAGGCACTGAAGAAAGAGGAGACAAGTCTTTCAAAAACAGTGTAAAATTCACTGGTGCTGTAAATGACAGTTCTACCGGACTATACTACATGAATGCCAGATTCTATAACCCAAGCACCGCTAGATTCCTAACTCAAGATAGCTACACAGGAAATCCATACGAGCCGCGAACTCAACATCTATACAGTTACTGCGCTAACGACCCAATAAATTATACCGACCCTACAGGACATATGATGAGAAGTGATGCAGAAGATGGAGGAAGCACCCCTGACCCATTGCAGACTTATTTGAATAATAGGGTTAAATTGGGAGGCAGCTCCGTACTTTCACCAGCTACTAGAAAAGCTTGGAATGGCTTAAATGATACATTTAAATATGAAGGGGTTATTTCTAATTTCGCAAAAAATATTGACAAAGGGATTAGTAAAGCATCAGATGCGGCGAACAACAATATTATATTTGCTATTGTGCCTTTATTAAGAGGTAACACACAAGCATTAGAAAGGGATACAGAACTATTTGAGAGTAAGATTCCTCGCATAGAAGGTATTATTCAGAGGTCATCTAAAACCTGTAATCTTCCGGTTTTACATTCAGATCAGATTATAATGAATAATTATCAACGATACTATAACGAAGCTTGGTCTCAAGTTGTCAATGATTTCAATAAGGGAAAGATTACTATACCAGCTGATATGAATTGGAAAACTGTACTGGGGCAACGTACTGATTCAATAGCTAGAAATAGACTTATTAATTTTTTGGGAAGAGAAGGAATTCCAGAAGGACCACAAACCGATGTGCTTGTAAACAGGTGGCTACGTGATCCAAGTGGTTCTGGCAAATATCGTATACCTGATTTGAGACTAAAAGCAACTGGAAATATACTTGATGGTACAATTGGTAATAAAACTATGACTTCTCCTCAAATTCAGGATTTTATTAAATTTTCTGGTGGAGATAAAGTAATAATCATAAGACCTTAACTTAAATTGGAAAAGGAGAAACGGTATGGCATTAAGCTGCTGGTATAAGAGACTTAAAGATATATTGATATATAATATACATTATGCACCTAATTATCCTTATGAGGATTACACTAATTTATATAAAGAGTTTGGGCAAATAGAGGAGTATCTTGACAATGTAAAAAATGGAGTAAAGTCTGATTACAAGATAACTCAATTGAATTTTGCTAAAGTGAAAATAAAAGATGCATTTTTAAAGTATGAATCAGGAAACAATGGAAGAGTGTTATTAGAGGAAGCATTAAGATATGTGGAAGATTCTAAACGTGCAAAGCCACCTGCTACAAACTTTATTGCAGGTTCTAATGGTATTGTTAAACTAAATAAAGAAAGTGAAAATGAGTAAAATGAGTATTTATCGGTATATCTAAAACGTAGGTTAAAGATACCTATATTTATATCTATATGAATAATAATGCTATAATGGCTTTGTAGAGAGTTATTAAGCAAAACAAAATAAATGCTAAAATGGTGGTAGCGACAGCAAAAAATTGTTGCTACCATTATTCTTTAATATATAATACATAGTTTCAGTCCTTAGAGAGTATTTAATTAAAAAGTGAAATTTATGTTGTTTCTAGGATAGTGAGTAAAAGAACAGTTAAAATCCAATAAATAGTCTAGTTATTGGACTTCGGAGAAGAAGCATAGGAGAAATAATGGGAAAAGTGGAATAGTAGTGGTAATTATATGTAAGATACATTGAAAAGTTTTTAAAGTAGTGGAAATGGAAGAGTTGCAGACACTAATAATTATGCGCATTCAAAAAGGTTATTTTAGAATAAATATACACAATTATAATAATTAAATTATTATAATTGATTTAACTGCTGAAAAATATGGTGAGATAATCCGAATTAATATAATTGGCACATATAAAAGTGGGGAGCCAATAATAAGTGAGATAAATACCACTAATATAATTAATAAAAAAATAAACTGATATTCTTATAAAGGGAGATTATGATGCCTAAAGAAAAAAATTTCTTTGCTACTAAAGCAGATTTAATAAATGGGCTAGACGCATTTGAGCAATTAAGACCAGTTAAGTATGTAAAATGTGGCGTGTCAGATACTAAAGAAATATTGATTTATGAAACTATTGATGAGTTTATTAACCTAGGTAAAAATAGTACAGGAGATCATCAAAGCGAGAGTTATCTGGTTCTTGATTATAATGTGGATTTAAATTTAAGACAAATAAAGCAAATGGATGGAAGTGTAAAGTATTTTGTTGATCAATTAATGAATAAAAGTTCTGTTGTGTTTTGGCCAGGAGGTATTTATGATGAAACCTATTTAATTTGTGGTCATGTTGCTACAATATCAGATGATCCTATATCATTAGATCTATTTAAGCATTTTTCAATGGCTATAACTAAAGGGTTTGAAAAGGTTGGGAGATATTATATTGGATTAGAGGCTAGGAAATTATCTTTAAAAAGAAGGTTAATTACAATGAATATTAATCAACCTGTAGAATATGATTTGAAGTTATAATCATACTTAAGGAAAACTAATTAAGAAATCTCAAGCAAATTAAGTAAAAAAAATGAATTAGGGGAAAAAGATGAATTTGTTTGGATAGATTTGAGAAAGTAAAATAATGGTGAATCATATTATTAATTACAAAGGCCTTGAGCCAACTTTGAAAAATGCTAAAACTAGGAAGTGATAAAATGACTACATCACTTGTAGGAATGCTGGCAGAAGCAAAAGGCGGTCCGATTGATTATCATGGTAAAAGAGTAATGATGTCATATAAAATACCTGTAACTACAGGTCAGGATGTATTAGTGGAGATTTTAAGGTATGATAATATATTTGAACAAGGAATAGCAATATCTATTGATAAAAGAAAAGGAATAGTAGAAGTTAATAGCCAAAAGACTAATGCTCCTATATTTTGGACAAGGACCGCACCTAGAACATTTAGTTTTAAATGTTTTCCAAGCAAAACCACAGGAGTGTTAAATATTTGGAATGTATGGGAAAATACTGAATACAAGGACAATATTGATGCATGGATAGGTAATGCCGGACTTTACGTTGATCAGGAGGAAGATGGTGCAATTGTTTTTCATTGCAGCAATGGAATGCAGCAGGTTGATTTTGAAAATCTTGTTTTTAGGATCAAATTAAATCAATATAGTGGCAAAGATTAATTCAAGCTATTTACAAAACTAAAAATTCAATACCCTAAATTAAGTTTACAGCATAAAAAGCGAGTTTTTATAGACTCGCTTTTTTTACATCAAATTATACTATTCAATTTATTCTTTAAATGATCAGATATTCTAACCAAAGGTAGTCTAACTTCATCTGAGTCAATAAGACCTAGCTTACTCAGACAGTATTTTATAGGAGCAGGATTAGGTTCTTCAAATAGCATAGGTATTAGTTTTGAGAGCTGCTTCCATATTTCAAGGGCAGCTTTATAATCATTATTTTGTATTTTATTGTACATGTCAATAAAACTTTCAGTATTTAAATGGGAGGAGGCTAATATTCCTCCGCTGGCACCAAGAAGCAGTGAATTATAAAGTAGGATATCTTCTCCTACCATAACTGAAAAGCCGCTGGGTGCATTTAGAATTAGATTCATACTCAGCTTCATGTCACCGCAAGCATCTTTAATACCAACTATATTTTTAAGTTCTGAAAGTTTAAGGATTGTAGGTAGCTCTATATTTCTTCCTGTTCTATATGGAATATTATATAGCACCATATCTAAACTGGTAGACTCCGATATAGCTTTAAAGTGTTCATATATTCCGTTTTGATCAGGTCTATTGTAATATGGACTTACAGAAAGAATCCCTTCAGGCTTATACTTTTCAACTACCTTTATCTTTTCAATAACTTTTTTGGTATAGTTACCTCCAGCACCAACTATGACAGGTACCCTTGCGTTTACATATTCCATGGTTTTATCAAGAATAAGCTCATACTCCATATCAGATATTGTGGGGCTTTCACCAGTAGTTCCTAGCGGTATTATACCTGATATTCCCTTATCTATATAGTAATTAATTAGCTTTTCATAGGATTTTAAATCAACCTTATCCTCTATAAATGGAGTAATTACTGGAAGCCATATTCCATCAAGCTTCATATAAAAAACCTCCTTCTTACTTCTTACTTTTTACCTCTTACTTCTTACTTATCACTTATCATATATTCAGCAATTTGTACTGCATTAGAAGCAGCACCTTTTCTTATGTTGTCAGCGACTACCCAAAGATTAAGACCGTTATTTATGCTGAAGTCCCTTCTTATTCTTCCAACATAAACTTCATCTGTTCCAGCAGCATCTATAGGCATTGGATAGATGTTGTTCTTAACATCATCACGTAAGATTATTCCTTTAGAGTTTTTATATAGTTCAAATATATCTTCTATATTATAGGAAGAATTAAGCTCTACGTTAATGCTTTCACTATGACCATAGTAAACTGGTACTCTAACTGTGGTTGCTGTAATCTTAAGTGAAGAATCCCCTAGAATCTTTTGAGTTTCATCAATCATTTTCTTTTCTTCCTTTGTGTATCCATTATCTAAAAATACATCAATATGAGGAAGTACATTGTAAGCTATTGGGTGAGGATACTTTTTAGGTTCTTCACCTTTTAATCCATTTTCTAGGTCAGAATATCCACCAAGCCCTGAACCAGAAACTGCTTGATAGGTTGAATATACTACTCTTTTAATACCGTAGGCATCATATAGAGGCTTTAAGGCTACTACTGCCTGAATAGTTGAGCAGTTTGGATTTGCAATTATGCCTTTATGCCATTTTATATCCTGTGGATTTACTTCTGGAACTACTAGTGGAACTTCAGAATTCATTCTCCAAGCACTGCTGTTATCTATTACTACAGCGTTATATTTAACAAAAATAGGCGCAAATTGTAGACTTGTATCTCCACCTGCTGAAAAGAGAGCAAAGTCTATTTGCTTGTTAGAGATATTTTCTTCTTTTAATTCTTCTACTATAATTTCACTGCCTTTATAGGATAGCTTGGTACCAGCAGAACGCTTTGAAGCATAGAAGTAAATGTTATTTATAGGAAAGTTTTTTTCCGCAAGTACTTCTATAAATTTTCTTCCTACCATTCCAGTAGCTCCAACTACTGCTACATTATATTTCATATGAATCACTCCTAAATATTTATTTTTATATGAATGTTTTAATAAGCATATACTGACACTTTATTTGGTAAATACAATACAGTATATGACTAAAAAATACAACTGTTAAAGTATTCTTTTACTACTTCTATATCATCAAAGTGTATTGTTCTATCGGATAGTATTTGATAATTTTCATGACCTTTTCCAGCTATAAGAACTACATCACTTGGACGTGCCATTTTTAAAGCATGTATAATTGCTGCTTTTCTATCTAGTATTTTTTCATAACTGCAGTTAGTATTTTTAATACCTTTTTCTACGTCTTCAATAATTTTTTCGGGAAGTTCAGTACGGGGATTATCAGAAGTTATGATGCAGTAATCTGCAAAGTTACCTGCTATATGACCCATAATTGGACGTTTGGTTTTATCTCTATCACCTCCGCAGCCAAATATTACATATAGTTTTCTGGGGTTAAATCTTCTAATGGCATCTAAAGTTTTTTCTAAGCTATCGGGTGTATGAGCGTAGTCTACAATAGCAAGGGGTGTATTATCCCTACACACACACTGAAAGCGACCTTTAATTCCTTCTAGCTGTGCAATGCCTTCAATAATAATATCTAAAGGGAGTCCAAGGAAGTAACAGGCTCCTATAGCTGCAAGAGCATTATATACATTAAACTCTGAGGGAATATTTAATTTAACTTCTTTTTCTACGCCGTGAAAATTTAAGGTGAAGCTTGTGCCAGTAATGGAGAATGACATATTTTTAGCAGAAATATCAGCAGGTGAATTAATACCGTAGGTTATAAAATCACAAGGGCAGTCTTTAATAAATTCCAAGGATACATCATCGTCCATATTTACTATTCCAAGTCTGCACAGACTGAAAAGCTTTTTCTTTGCTATTTTATAATTTTCCATAGTGCCATGCTCATCTAAATGATCTTGACTAAGATTGGTAAAGATGCCTATATCAAAGTCGCAGTTGTCTACTCTATGATTATCCAGTGCTGATGAGGTAACCTCCATCACTACATCATTTACATTTGCATCTGCCATTTCTTTAAAGCTTGCTTGAAGTTCCAGTGAATCAGGGGTGGTTGGGTTAGTTTTCTTTATGCTTAAGGGCTTGTCATCAATGGTATTTTCAATAGTGCTTATAACTCCTACTTTTCTGCCAGCATATTTCAATATACTAGAAATCATATATGTTATAGAGGTTTTGCCGTTAGTACCTGTAGTTCCAATAAGGTTGAATTTATTTGAAGGCTTATTGAAAAATATATTTGCCATTTGTGCCATAGCCTTACGGCCATTCTCAACTTTTATTACTGTAACATGAGATGGAATGTTTTCAATAAATCTTTCAACAACTAAAGCTGAAGCCCCTTTTTCAATTGCTTCTATGGCAAAACTATGTCTATCTAAAACCCGGCTTCTTGTGCAGATAAATAAAGAGTTGCTGCCTACATTTCTGGAATCCCAGCTTATTGTGTCCACTTCATTATTTACGTTTCCTTGAAGTGTTTCATAGTTTATGCCTTTTAATAAATCTATAATTTTCATTGGTTATATCTCCTTTATGCTGTCCTTTAATACTTACACTAATATTGTATTCTAAGTTTTTGCAAATTTTATTGCTTAATGTGCTATAAATATTGCAAAAAGTGCTATAATAAAAAAGTAGGTAAGAAGTAAAAGGTAAGAGGTAGAAGGAAGGTTTTTGTAGTGGAGAAAGAGCTTTCAGGGTATAAAAGAGGATATTTAAAAGAAGATTTTATATATTTTCATTTAAAAGATAAAAAGAGTATGGAATTTGAACTCCATTATCATGATTTTAATAAAATTATTATTACTTTGTCCGGCAAAGTTACCTATCTTGTTGAAGGTAAATCCTATAACTTAAAACCCTGGGACATACTTTTTGTAAGCTCTAATCAAGTTCATAAGGCTATAATAGCTTCTGAGGAAGTATATGAAAGAATAATTATATGGGTAAACCCTCAATTTATCGAAAAGCATAATAGGAGTGACTGTAACCTGTTAACCTGCTTTGAACTCACTTTACTTCAAAAGTTCAATATGCTTAGACTTACGAAGGAACCTTTAAATCAATTAAAACATACTTTAAATCAGCTTGAAGTAGCATGTAAAAGTAATGAGTTTGGAAGTCAAATACTAAAGAACTCCTTATTTCTACAGCTGTTGGTTCATTTAAATAGACTTATGCTGAGAAGCAGCGATTGGGTTATTAAGGACCAGATTTACTACGATAAGAATATAGAAGATATACTAAGTTATATAAATGAGAATATAAGAGAGAATATGAGTGTTGACAGTATAGCTGATAAGTTTTATATTAATAGGCACTACCTGATGCACAAGTTTAAAAAGGAAACGGGTTATACCATTCACAATTATATAGTCCAAAAGAAAATAGCTCTAGCCAGCAGTCTTATAATTCAAGGGGTAAGTATTATGGAGGTGTGTGAAACCTGTGGTTTTAATGACTATTCCAGCTTTGTAAGAGCATATAAAAAACAGTATGGACTGCCGCCTAAAAAACACTTTTCACTTCTTAAAAGTTTGGAGGAAGAATACAAAAGCAGGCATATTATATAGTTCATTGTCTATTAATTTTGTTTACAAAGTGTTTTCTTTTATGAGAGTGAAAAAAAATTAATATATGATATACTTTAATTATTATATTTAAAATTATCAATAATATATTAGAAATATATAAAGGTCCTAAATGGATTTTTAATAATAAATGTCGATAGCAGTCGACATGGATAGATATCACAGTGTTTGGAATGAAATGATGTAAAAGTCCTAAATGGATTTTTACGGACGTCCTACAGACGGGATGTCCGGTGTTTTCAATTGAAAGGAGAAAATATATGCAAAAATGTTCCGTTTGCAAAAAGAATGTTGCAACTATCTTTACAACAAAGATTGAAAATGGAAAACCTGAGACTGTTGGGTTATGTATTCCTTGTGCTCAAAAAATGGGTTTTCCTGTAATAGATCAGGTTATGCAGCAAGCAGGTATTTCAGAGGATGAGCTTGAGAGTATGACTGAACAGATGAATGGCATGCTTGAAAACATGGATAATGAAGAGGGGGATGAAAAAAATTCCCTTATGAATTTTATGAATAACATGTTTCCAGGTATAAATGGTTTAGGAAAAAAGGATGAAGAACTTGAAAGTATAGAAGAACCAGTTAATATAGATAAATCTGCTAACCTAAAAGAAGAATCAAAGGAAAAATCAAAGAAGGGTGGGTTTTTCAAGAAGAGAAAAAACCTTGATACCTATGGCATTAATTTAACTGAAAAGGCTAAGAGTGATGCAGTTGATAAAGTTATAGGAAGAAATAGAGAAATAGACAGAGTTATTCAGATACTAAACAGAAGAACTAAGAACAATCCTATATTGATAGGAGAGCCTGGAGTAGGTAAAACTGCAATTGCAGAGGGTTTGGCAGTTAGAATAGCTGAAAAGCAGGTTCCAGAAAAGCTGTTTGATGCAGAAGTATACCTTTTAGACTTAACTGCAATAGTGGCTGGTACTCAATTTAGAGGTCAATTTGAAGGAAGGATGAAATCAATTATAGATGAAGCTAAGGAATGCGGAAATATAATTCTTGTAATTGATGAAGTTCACAATATTATTGGTGCAGGAGAGGCCCAAGGTGGAGCTATGAATGCTGCTAATATATTAAAACCTGCTCTAGCTAGAGGAGAAATACAAATAATAGGGGCAACTACCTTAGAGGAATATAGAAAGTATATTGAAAAGGATTCTGCACTTGAAAGAAGATTTCAGCCTGTACTAGTAGAAGAACCAAATATACAAGATACTATTGAGATATTAAAAGGAATAAAGCATTACTATGAGGATTACCACAAGGTTAAAATTTCTAATGAAGTTATAGAATCAGCTGCTACTCTTTCAGAAAGATACATTAATGGCAGATTTCTTCCAGATAAGGCTATAGACGTAATAGACGAGGCTAGCTCAAGAGCAAATCTTAAAAATAAAGGTTTAGTTGAACTTAAAGCACTTAAGGAAGACCTAGATGCATTAAAGGAAGAAATTAAAACTGCAGCTGATAATACAGACTACGAAAAGGCAGCTGAGCTTAAGGTTGATGAATGTAAGCTTGAAGGCAAGATAGCAAAGATAGAAAAGGAATGCAGTGAGGTTGAACTAACTGTAGGTGATATTGCTTATGTTATAGAAGCTTGGACTAAGATACCAGTACAAAGCATTACAGAAGAAGAGGCTGATAAGCTGCTTCATTTAGAGGAAAGGCTCCATAAAAGAGTCATTGGACAGCAGGAGGCAATCACAGGAATATCAAGAGCAATTAGAAGAAACAGATTAGGATTCAGAATGAAAAAGAAACCAGCATCCTTTATATTTGTTGGGCCTACTGGAGTAGGTAAAACTGAACTTGCAAGGGCACTGGCTTCGGAGCTCTTTGGTAGTGAAGAAGCACTTATAAGAATAGATATGACTGAGTATATGGAAAAGCATACTGTATCTAAACTAATTGGAGCGCCTCCAGGATATGTAGGCTATGATGAAGGAGGGCAGCTTACTGAAAAAGTAAGAAGAAAGCCTTATTCAGTAATATTATTAGATGAAATAGAAAAGGCTCATCCAGACGTATTTAATATGCTGCTTCAAATACTTGAGGATGGAAGACTTACAGACAGCCAAGGAAGGACAGTTCATTTTGACAATACTGTAATAATTATGACCTCTAATGCAGGAACTAATTTTAAATCTAACGGCATAGGCTTTGCTCAAGAAGGCTATAATGCATTAGAGCATAGAGTAAAGGAAGCATTAAAAGAATACTTTAGACCAGAATTCTTAAATAGAGTAGATGAAACAATAGTATTCAAGAATCTTACTAAGGAAGAATTATATCAAATAATTGATTTAATGCTTAAGGAAGTAAAAGAAGAAGTTGGTGAGAAAAAGATTACTATTGAAGTAACAGGGGCAGTTAAAGAGTTTATACTAGATAAGGGCTATGATGAAAAATATGGCGCAAGACCTTTAAGAAGAACTATTCAGAGATATATTGAAGATGAAATTGCAGAACAATATCTTCTTAAGAAAATTAATGAAGGGTCTCATGTAAAAGTTGATTTAATTGATGATAAAATTGTTTTAATGTAAGTGAGTTTAAAATATCAGCAAATGATTATAGTTTGCTGATATTTTTTTACTATATCAATATAATTGATTATATTGATATAGTAAAAATTTACAAATAAGTACTAAGTATGGTAAAATTAAAGAAAAAAGCAGGAGAGTGTTTATGAGGTTATTTGTGTGGTTAGTTATCATATTTATATTGGGGATAGCCTGTACTAGAAACTTCAATAATAGCTGCAGCTTAGCTAAGGTAAAAAAACTCTACAGCAGAAAGCAATACTTTGAAGCATTAGAGTGTGTGGAAAGAGCTATTGAAAGCAATCCTGAGAATTTTATGCTTTACAACGAAAAGGGATGCATACTTGTCAATCTAGGAAAGGCTGAGGAAGCACTGGAATGTATTGAAAAGGCAATTGCTTTAAAATCTGATGATAATGGACCTTATAATAATAAAGCTTGGGCACTATACGAACTGGGAAGGTTTGAAGAATCTTTAGAATTTAGTAATAAGTCTTTAAAAATTAATTCAAAAGATTATTTTCCCCATGTTAATAAAGGAAATTCACTTCTTGCTCTTGGAAAATATGAAGAAGCAATAGATGCTTATGAAGGTGCGCTAATTCTTGATAAAAATGGGGCTTTTGCATTGTATGGAAAAGGGCTTGCTGAATTTTATGTGGAAAAGTATGAAGCTTGTGTGGAAACTTTTAAGAGATATGTAGGGGTAGGAGAGAGTAAAGAAGATGCTTATTGCTACATAATAAAAGCACTTAACTACATAGGCGAATATCAGGAGCTAATAAAGTTTTGTGATAGGCTTTTCAAACTGAATTCAGGCATACATTGGGCATATTTAGCCAAGGGAGATGCACTATGTTATTTGGGGAAATTCAAGGAGGGACTTGAACTTTTTGATAAGGCTATACAACTTAGACCTGATTATGCAGAAGCTTATTATTATAAATGCAGAATTCTTGCACTTTTCAGGTGTATAGACGAGGCGATGAAAGAATTGAAGCTAGCAGTTAAGCTGGATGATAGTTATAAACAAATTGCTTTAGAGGATGATTTTTTAAACAATATTAAAGTATTTAGCGAATTTAGAAAGATTGTATTAGAGTAAAGTAAAAACACCCAACAATGGGCGTTTTTACTTTTTATTTTTTCTTAGTGGTACTTCTAAGATCGGACATCCATTCATACATTTGTTCTATAGTCATAGAAGAGTTGTTTATTTTTTCATTTATATCATCTAGTTTTTCTGATAGTTCAAAAAGACCCGATTCTACATCCATTATTTTCAGCTGTTCATAAGAAACCTGATTTCCATCTTTATCTACATAAATGCTTTCAGGAGGGTTTCCACATTCAGTACATTTAATATACATCTTACCTGTGCCTTTGTCATTAAAAGCTTTAAAGCTTTCATTATCACATTTTGAACATTTAGGAAGGATAATATGATTTAGACTATCCAGACTATAGTTAAAGGATGTACTGCATTCAGTACAAGTAAGAATTAGCTTATCATCTTCGGTATTTACTTTAAATTTATTGCCGTTGCAGCCCTTTTCTGCACAAACTACTGTAATTATCAACATAACCACCTCCCATATTCTATATTCACAAACAGTGAAATTTATTACTATATTTATTATCTATTCTAGGAAATTATAGCTTTATATGGTGAGATTATTTAGAAAAATATTAACCCCTTGAAACACATGTAACAAGGGGATTGGATTATGAATAAATATCAGAAAACTCAATTCTTATTCTTTCAACTGCAGAGTTATTAAGTTTAGTAGTTTCAATATTGGAACATTGACAATCTTGAACAATCTTTATAGGTAATTGGATTACAAATTCAGTACCATTTCCATAAGTACTATTTACAGTTATATTGCCTTGATGTAATTCCACCAATGATTTTACTAGCGATAATCCTATACCGCTTCCTTCTATGTTTCTAGCAAGGGATTTATCCACCTGTCTAAACCTGTCAAAAACTAAGTTTAGTTTATCTGATGGAATTCCTACACCGTTGTCCTTAACGGATATATAAAAACTGTCATCTGTTTCAAATAGTTTAACTAAAATAGTTCCTCCAGCTTTAGTAAATTTAACTGCATTGGATAGAAGATTTAATATTATCCTCTCAATTTTATCAGAATCTATAGCCATAATTCTTTCTTCTACTTCAGTATCAAAGATTAATGATATAGATTTTTGCTCAATATATTCAGCTACAGAAAGGGTTATATCTTCAATTGTGCTAACTATGTTTTTGTTTTCTAGATAAACTTCGTAGTATCCAGCATCTATTTTAGAAATATCAATTAAATTGTTTACCAGGCGTAGTAATCTAAGGCAATTTTGCCTAATTATTTTTTCGTATTTATCAAATTTACTTATATCTGAATTGCCTTCATTTCTATATAGATCTATAACTTGAATAGCTCCAAGAATTACATTTAATGGTGTCCTAAGCTCATGAGAAATATTTGCAAAGAATTCTGTTCTAAGATTTTCAAAGGCAATAGATTCATCTAATAATCTGGATTTCTCTTCACTTTCTACTAATTTCTTTTCTGAAATTTTGTTCTCGGTGATGTCATGAGCTATAACAGAAACAAAGCCAGCTTCACAGGTATAAATGGAGCCAGATAACCATTTACCGAACACATTAAAATATTCTTCGAATTTCAAACCTTCACCAGTGCTGCATACCAGTGCACAGGTATTTATTAAGTTTTCTAAGTCGGGACTAGCATTAGGAAAAAGATCTCTAAGTGTTTTTCCTAAAACATAGTCTTTTTTGTAATTAATAATCATTGAAAAACTATAATTGATATCTTCATGTATAAAATCTATAATATTATTTTCATCATTATAAACTGCCTTAAGGTATACAAAACCATCCAGCATATTGTCTATTATTGCTCTATATCTATCATTTACAGTAATAGCCCCATCTAACAAGTATAATTCCCCCTTTAATATAATGAATCACTTTAGCATTAGTAAAAATTACCCATAGTTATAATTTTACATTAAAATTTTGAGATATTCTATACCAAAATACGAAATAGTGTGAAGATTACGACTATCATATTTAAGCAATTTGATATTTATACAATGATTGTTAAAGTTTGTAAGTTTATATTGACACGAACATATGTTTGATGTACTATATACTTAATAAGTATAAAATTTAATTTGTTGGCGGTATGAGAAAAATAGGGAGGCGTTTTTATGATTGAACATATTTTAAAAGCTTCTTTAGAGAGGAATATGATTATAACAATCATATATCAAAAGGGAGGAGAAATAACCATTAGAAATATTAAGGTTCTGGATTTAGAAAAAGAGCATATAAAGGCGTACTGCTACCTTAGAAAAGAAAAGAGAATCTTTAAAAAAGAGAATATTTTGTCTGCAGCCTTTTTTAGTTCAAACACTCTTAAGGATATTAATATCTAAAGTATTTATAATTAAAAATTAATAGTCTGTTCATTTTTTTTAAGCACTTTTGGGCATAATAACCTTGTAAAAATTATGGAACATAATGCTAGATTTGGAGGTTGAAGCTCTAGTTAACCTCTAACAGGCAATGAAAGGAGAAAAAAATGAAAAGACAAATCGCAAAAAAGATTGGAGTGGTTACTTTAACTTTAGCAATAGGGGTAAGTTCTTCTGCTTTTGCTCAAGAGAAGAAACCAAATACTAATCAGGATGGAACACAAAAGAACATAGAAATTAAAAAAGACTGTAATGATTGTAACAAAAAACATGGTAGAGCACATATGAAGCATAATAAAGTCTTCGAAAAGATGGGTATAAAGAAAGAAGATATTGAAAATGCTAAAAAGTCAGGAAAGACTATGTTTGACTTAGCTAAAGAAAAAGGCTATACTGAAGCACAAGTTAAAGAGATGATAATAAAGGATAGAACTGAGGCTATAAATAAAGCTGTTGAAAGTGGTAAACTCAAAAAAGAAGAAGCTGAAGTTAAAATTGTAAATATGAAAGAAAAGGTTACTAAATGGGATGGAACTATTAAGGATCATAAATCAGAACATAAGCAAAATAGTAATCAATAGTAGAATTTTTAGAGTGGGATTAAATACCCACTCTTAGTTTATAAAATTGAGTCTGGCAATAATGACTCATAAATAAAATATTATTACTATAGTAAGGGGATGGAAGTATGATTGTTTTTAGAAAATTAACTCACGAAGACTATGATGATATTGTGGATATTTCAAAGAATATATGGGGAGGCGGAGATTATCTTCCGATGGTATTCCATAAATGGGTAGATGATAAAGGATTTTTCTTAGGGGCTGTTGATAGTGATAAAAATAAGGTAGTAGCAGTGGATAAGTTTTCAATTCTACCAGATGGTACTGGATGGCTAGAAGGTTTAAGAGTACATATTGACTACAGGGGACAAAAGATTGGGAGAGATATTGCAGAGGAAACCTTAAGGATAGCAAAAGAACTATTAAAGGAAGGTAGAGTTAATAAATTAGCCTTTGCCACACATATTTCAAATATTGAAAGCAAAACTATGATGGAAAAGAGAAACTTTGTAGCAAAAGAAGCACAAATATTGGCTACAAGGGAGACTCAAAGTTTAGACAGCTCACTTTCTCTTAATAATTTTAAAATTGAACCTTGGGACATATCCTATGAACAGTTTAAGCATATTTCTTATTTAAAAAGGAGAAATGGACTTTTACCTTTGGCCTTTGTTTTTCAGGAAGTAACAGAGGAGTTATATGAGCAAATTAAGGAAGAAGAAGGCTTCATAAAAATTAATGGACATCCAGGTATATTTAAATATAAAGGGGAACCTAATTTTGTTGCAGTTGAAGATACTTTTGAAGGAATAGATACCTTTATGAATTATAGTCTTTTAAAGTATGGCAATGAAGTAAAGGAAGTATATACTCCAGTTTTGACTGATGATATTGAGCTAATTAAAAAGCTAAAAGAAAATAACTATACATCTTGGTATCAGTGGCAGCCAGATTATCTTTATTACATATATAATGGCCAATAGAAAAATTAGAAGAATAAATTGTTAATTATAAATAAAGCCTGAAAATATCACTAAAATAGTATATATTCAGGCTTTACTTTATGGTAAAATATAAGAAATATGGAAAAATAATGGACAAAAAGTTATTTTTGCTGGTTTTGTGGTGCTTGATGTACATAAAAGCCGCCATTAAATACTTTAGGGTTATAAAGTATTTCTGTATTTTGAAAATAAATTGTATGTTTTGCAGTAACTATAAAGGTAATACCATCTACTTTTATTACCTCATCTTCAGATCGGCGTTCATCCAGAACAAGGCCTAATGCAGGCTTGCTTCAGCCAAAAGCTAGTACTTTTAATCTTATTACTCTATTTTGAGAAGAGTTTATTAGATTTTTTAAAGCAGCTTTAGCTTCTTCATTAAATATTATATTCATTAAAATCACTCCTATCTTATATGTATTGCATTTTCATTTAATATTTCTTTTGACAAAAGAAAATACTCTCAATAATATTTTAATCCTATGTAGAAAATTTTATCATAAAATATTTAATTGCGTAATAATTGTTACCGATTTTATTAGCTTAAGTTGATATGATGTTATTGTGATGAACAGGAAAAATTCAGAGCATGAAAGTACTTTAAATGCTACATAAATCTAAAATAATAAGAGCCAAAGGCTCGCTGAGATAATAAGGAGGGTTCTATTAATGAGTATGTTTTGTTATCAATGCCAAGAGACAGCAGGTGGAAAAGCTTGTACAATGAGAGGGGTTTGTGGTAAGACATCTGACCTTGCTAACCTACAAGACCTATTAATGTATGTTTTAAAAGGAATATCTGTTGCTAATGTAAAAGCAAGAGAGCTAGGGGTAAATAGACCAGAAACTGATAAATTCGTATTTGACGGATTATTCATGACTATAACAAATGCTAACTGGGATAAAGCTAGATTCCTTAACGCAGTTAGAGCTGGATTAAAGCTAAGAGATGAAATAGTAGAAGCAGTTGTTAATGCTGGTGGAAAGATCCAAAGTAATTATGAAGGTTTAACATGGAATGGCTCATCCGATGCAGAATTAGAAGTTAAGGCTGAATCAGGAGATGTAAGCATTCTTCAAACTAAGGATGAAGATATAAGATCTTTAAGAGAATTATTAACTTATGGATTAAAAGGAATGGCTGCTTATGCAGAACACGCATATAACCTAGGTTTTAATGATAATGGCGTATTTGAATTTATGCAAAGAGGACTTGCAGCTACAACTGATGATAAACTAGGTGTAAATGAATATGTAGCAATAGTTTTAGAGTGTGGAAAATATGGCGTAGATGCTATGGCATTACTAGATAAAGCTAATACTACAGCTTATGGTAACCCAGAAATGACAAAGGTAAATATAGGGGTAAGAAATAACCCAGCAATACTTGTAAGCGGACATGATTTAAAAGATTTAGAGATATTATTAGCTCAAACAGAAGGAACTGGAGTAGATGTATATACTCACTCAGAAATGCTTCCAGCACACTACTATCCAGCATTTAAGAAGTACAGTCATTTTGCAGGAAATTACGGAAATGCATGGTGGTTACAGGATAAAGAATTTGAAAGCTTTAATGGACCAATACTAATGACAACAAATTGTATTGTACCTCCAAAGGATTCCTATAAGAGCAGAATGTTCACAACAGGAGCAACAGGAGTAGAAGGCGTTAAGCATATAGATAAGAAGGCAGATGGATCAAAAGATTTCTCAGAAATAATAGCTCTAGCAAAAACTTTACCAGCTCCAACAGAAATAGAAAGCGGAGAAATACTAGGCGGATTTGCTCATGCACAAGTATTAGCATTAGCTGATCAAGTGGTAGAGGCAGTTAAAACTGGTGCTATTAAGAAGTTCTTTGTAATGGCAGGCTGCGACGGAAGAATGAAGAGCAGAAACTACTATACAGAATTTGCAGAAAAGCTTCCAAAGGATACAGTCATATTAACAGCAGGATGTGCTAAATATAAATACAACAAGCTAAACCTTGGAGACATCAACGGAATTCCAAGAGTATTAGATGCAGGACAATGTAATGACTCTTACTCTTTAGCTGTAATTGCATTAAAGCTAAAAGAAGTATTTGGTCTTGAAAATATTAATGAATTGCCAATAGCTTATAACATTGCTTGGTATGAGCAAAAGGCTGTAATAGTATTACTAGCATTACTACACTTAGGTGTTAAGAATATTCACTTAGGACCAACACTACCAGGATTCCTTTCTCCAAATGTAACTAAGGTATTAGTAGAAAACTTTGGAATTGGCGGAATAACAAACGTAGATGATGATATGAAGATGTTCATGGAAATGTAATTAACAATAAGCGCACACATAATACAGTTTCATATCCCCTTTTAAGGCCTCCTAAATTTAGGAGGCTTTTTTTCTTTACTTTTTGCATCATAGCTTTATAATAGAATATAACTAATGTAAAGGTTTAAATAATGACAAAAATATGGATTGGGGGAGATTTTATGACAAAATTTGTTGAACTCAAGGCAAAGGACTTAGTTTTAAATTTTCCACAGCTGCCTGCTTTTAAAACCACTGAAGATATTGAGCCCTATAAGAGCATAATAGGCCAAAAGAGGGCAGAAAAGTCTATAGAACTAGGACTAAAGATGAATAAAAAGGGCTATAATATTTTTATTTCTGGTCACAGCGGCACTGGTAAGACTGGTTACATTGTGAGAAAGATTGAAGAATACGCAAAAAATCTTCCAGCGCCAGAGGATTGGTGTTATGTTTATAATTTTGAAGATTCTAATATACCTTTAGCTATTCCTCTAAAAACCGGTACAGCAAATAAGTTTAAAGAGGATGTGGCGGAATTTATAAAATATCTTTTCAAGGAAGTTCCTACTTTTTTTAATTCTCAAAACTATGAAAAAGAAAAAAGTAAGCTCATGGATAAATACGAAGATGAGATAGTGAAGCTTTCTGATTATCTTGAAGAGGAAGCAACGAAGAAGAATTTTAACATTAAGGAAACTCCCACTGGTGAGTTTGTTTTCATCCCAATGATAGGTGATAAAGAGATGGAAACTGAAGATTATAATAAGCTTACACAGGAACAGAAGGAAAAAGTTAATAGTTCTATAGGGGAACTAAGAATGCTTTCTGTAGATATAATTAAGAATACTAGAAAATTATCCAAAAGGATGGAAGAAGAACTAAAGGCTTTAGATAATAAAATTGCTGAAACTATAATAAAGCAAAAAATTTCATACCTTTTTGAAAACTATGGATTAAATGATAAGGTTAGAAGATATATTGAACAGCTTAAAAAGGATATTATACAGAATATAGGAGCCTTTCTTGAGAATGAAGAGCAAGAAAAAAAGGATAAGGAGCTTGAAAAACTATTCTTTAGAAGATACGAAGTTAATGTTTTAGTATGCAATAGTGAAGACAAAGGAGCTCCAGTAATCTTTGCTGATTCTGCGGAGTATGGAAGCCTTCTTGGAAAGGTAGAGTATGAAAATAAGCTTGGAAATTTAATTACTGATTTTTCACTAATAAAGCCAGGGTGCTTGCATCAAGCTAATGGTGGATACTTAATTATAAAAGCCCATGAATTATTTTCGAGTCCAAAGTCTTGGGAAGCTCTAAAGAAGTGTATAAACTTAGAAGTTATTAATATTGAAAATTTCAAGCACGACGTAGATATGCTGCCCATTATTACTCTAAATCCAGAAAGTATACCTTTAAAAGTAAAAGTAATTCTTCTGGGAAGCAATATGCTTTATTCAATGCTGTTAGAAAGGGATTTGGAGTTCGAGAAGTTATTTAAGATAAAAGCTGAGTTTGATAGCGAAATAGAAAATGAAGAAAATAATATTTGCAACTTGGTGGGCTTTCTTTCAAATTATGTTAAGCAGAATGATTTAAGGCATATAACAAAGGCTGGAATAAGCGAACTTTTAAGATATTCTTCAAGACTTGCAGAGAGCAGAAATTATTTTTCGGCATCAATGAGCAAGCTTATGCAGATTGTTGATCTAGCTGATTATTATGCAGCTTCTGAGGATTCAAAGCTTATAGACAGAGAGCATATAAAAAGTGCTATGTTGGAAACTGAAGCTATGCATGGTTTAGTTAGAAAAAAGGTTCTTAATATGTATGAAACTAGAAAATATGTTGTTGAACTAAAGGGAAGTAAGATTGGACAAATTAATGGCCTTTCTGTATCTAATTATGGTGACTGTGTTGTTGGACAGCAGCATAGAATAACTGTTAACACTTATGCAGGTAAAAAAGGTGTAGTTAATATTGAAAGAGAAACTGAAATGAGCGGCAGTATTCATGATAAAGGGATCATGATACTTTCAGGCTTTGTAGGAGAATTATTAGGTCAGGACACAAGAATTTCCTTTAACGCCAGCATAGCCTTTGAGCAGCTTTACTCTGGGATAGAGGGGGATAGTGCTTCTGCAGCTGAACTACTAGCGTTATTATCTAGTCTTTCAGATATTCCTCTAAAGCAAAGTCTAGCTATTACTGGATCTGTAAATCAAAAGGGAGAAATACAGCCAATAGGTGGAGTTAATGAAAAAATAGAAGGTTATTTTGATATTTGCTCCATATTTGGTCTTGACGGTTCTCATGGAGTTATAATACCAGTTACTAATGTGGATGATCTTATTTTGAATGATAAGATAATAAATGCAGTGGATAGTGGATTATTCCATATATACTCAGTAGCAAGCATAGAACAGTGCCTTGAAATTCTATGCGATTATAAATTTACTAGTAGGACATCGCCTAAGCTTATAAAGGAAATTAAGGACAGAATAATTCAAAAGCTTACACGATATAATCAAATTTTAAAAGAGAGTTAAAAAAAACTCTACGGCAAAGCCGTAGAGTTTTTTTATGCATGAGATTTTAAAACAAAAAATTAGTAGTTGCATTACATATATAAGATTTTAAAATACACAGATTTTTTCGAATAATGCATTTAGGATAATGCAAAAATCAATTGACCGAATTGTCAAATAGTGTGACCGATTATGCAAAGTAAAAACAAGTACCCTGTGCTAATCTATTAATGAAATCAATTACAAATAAATTTGTGATGTAAGGGGGAAATAGTATGAATTTAAAAAAGATAGTTGCCTTAGTTATTAGTACTACTATCGCAGCATCTATTCTTGGTGGTTGTAGTCAAGCTACTAGCAGTAACAAGGGTGAAAAAGGAAAAGTAACTTTAGTTTATGGTATTTGGGACAAAAATCAAGAACCTGTAATGAGACAAATAGCAGATAAGTTCCAAGAGAGCCACCCCAATATTAAGGTGGACATTCAGCTTACTCCATACAAACAGTATTGGACAAAACTTGAGACTGAGGCAACGGGGGGGAATCTTCCGGATGTATTTTGGATGAATGGCCCTAATATTGCTAAATACGCTTCTGGCAACATGCTATTACCTATATCAGACAAAGTTAAAAAGGACAATTTGAGTCTTGAGGATTTTCCTAAATCCCTAGTGGATTTATATACAATTGACAGTAAATTATACGGAATTCCTAAGGACTGGGATACTACAGCAGTATGGTACAATAAAAAGCTATTTGATGAAGCTAAGGTTCCTTATCCAAACAGCAGCTGGGACTGGAATACAATGAGAGAAATAGCTAAAAAATTGACAAATAAATCTAAGGGTATATATGGTGTAGCAGCAGCACAAGATGATCAGCAGGGCTATTATAATACAATTTTGCAAGCTGGAGGATTTATAATTTCAGAGGATAGAAAGAAATCAGGATATGATCAGCCAGGTGGGGTCGAAGGTATACAATGCTGGCTAGATTTAATCAAGGATGGTTCTTCACCTACAGCACAGCAGATGACAGAAACTTCAGCTCAAGATTTGTTCTCATCAGGAAAGGTTGCTATGACCTTCCAAGGCTCATGGATGATACCACAATTTTTAAAGAATGATCAAATAAAAGATAATATAGATTTAGTTTCAATGCCAAAAATAAATAAAAATGCAGCAATAATACATGGTCTTAGTAATGTAATTTATACAAAGACAAAGCATGCAGATGAAGCATGGGAATTTGTAAAATTCTTATCAAGTAAAGATGCTAATGAAATGGTTGCAAAATCAGGTGTTGTAATCCCTGCATATAAGCCAGCCCTTCAAATATTGCTGGATTCCTATAAAAATGTAAACTTAAAAGCTTATACAGATGAACTAGATTATTCTGTAATGTATCCTGTATCAAAGAATACATCTAAGTGGGTTACTATACAGGATGAAAATCTTAAAAAGGCATGGGCAGGAGAAATTTCAGCAGCTGATGCATGCAAAGCTATAGCGGATGGAATGAATAAGGCATTACAGGAAGAAAAGTAATATAAATACAGTCGGCACTATTATAGTATTAGTGCTGACTGTTGATAAAGGGGTAATTATATGAGGACAGAATATAGTGTAAATAGCGCACTTAGAAAGCCAAAGCGCTTAGGTAGAAAAAAATTGAATGATTGCTACTGGGGATACCTCATGATTTTACCTGTTATGGTAGGATTGATTGCATTCTACATAATACCATTTTTTAAAACCTTTTTTATAAGTTTTACAAACATGGGAGCCTTCGGAGCATATAATTCAATAAATCTTGACAACTTTAAGAAGATACTTACGGATACAACGTTTTATTTAGCTCTTAAGAATACTTTAGTGTTCACAATTATTGCAGTACCTGTAGGAGTATTTTTATCAATACTGCTAGCAGTTCTTCTTAATTCCAACATTAAAGGTTTGACTGTATATAGAACAATTTATTTTTTACCTGCAGTAACTATGCCTGCTGCGGTTTCAATGGTATGGAAATGGCTATTTAACAGTAATTACGGTCTTATTAACTTTCTGTTATCTAAAGTTGGCATTAAAGGCCCTGGTTGGATAACGGATCCAAAGATAGCTCTTTTCTCTATAATTATGGTTGCTATTTGGACAAAAGTTGGCTATAACATGATAATACTTTTAGCAGGGCTTCAAGGTATTTCTAAGAGCTATTATGAGGCTGCAGAAATAGATGGAGCTGGGGGGCTAGCAAAGTTTTTTAAGATTACTTTACCGCTGCTAACTCCAACCATATTCTTTGTTGTTGTTATGACGTTAATAGAGTCATTTCAAGTGTTTGACTATATATTCATGATGATTTCAACTAATAGCGTAGCGTTGGAAAGCACTCAATCAGTAGTATATTTGTTTTATAGAAGTGCCTTTGAATTACAAGAAAAGGGATATGCATCTGCAATTGCCATTGTGCTGTTCTTTATAATAATGATAATAACTGCAGTTCAAGTAAAATTACAAAATAAATGGGTTAACTATGAATAGGAGGTGTGAGTACTGTGGAAAGTGGAATAAAGAAAACAAATAAAATTTTTATTCACATCATACTTTTAATGGGAATATTGATTACAATAACTCCGTTTATATGGATGCTGCTTACTTCACTTAAAACCTTAGGTGAATCTACGCAGATACCACCCTCAATTATCCCTAAAAAGTTTATGTGGTCAAACTATAAGGAAGTTTTAAAGACATTGCCATTTTCAACCTTTTATTTCAACACTATAGTATCAACCGTGGTTAAAACAGTAGGACAGGTTTTATTATGTTCAATGGCTGCTTATGCCTTTGCAAGAATTGAATTTCCTTTTAAAAATGCCATATTCATTCTAATACTATCAGTGTTGATGGTACCTGGACAAATATTTTTACTGCCTCAGTATATGATAATGCAAAAACTAGGGCTGTTAAACACTTTAAGGGCACTTATAATACCTGGACTCTTTAGTGCCTTTGGAACCTTTTTGCTAAGACAATTTTTTATGACTCTGCCTAAAGAGCTGGAGGAGGCGGCTATACTTGATGGCTGTAATCACTTTCAAATATTTTGGAAGATAATGATGCCACTCGCAAAGCCTGGACTTACTTCTTTGGGAATATTCACTGCATTATGGAGCTGGAATGATTTGATGTGGCCGCTTATAGTAAATACTTCAGATCATAAGATGACACTTTCAGCAGGGCTAGCATCTCTCCAAGGTCAGCACTTAACCAATTTCCCAATACTTATGGCTGGGTCAGTAATGGCTATATGGCCTATGATAGTTTTATTCATAATTTTCCAAAAGTCATTTGTAGAAGGAATAGCTTTAACTGGAACCAAAGGGTAACAATTAAGTTAGGTTAAATGATAAGATCCCTGTTTATTTAAGGGATCGTCTGATGCATAAATCTGATTTTATAGATATGGAATACTCTGATGGAGTCATTCCAGTAATATTCTTAAATTGTCTTGAAAAATGATGAACAGAATTATAGTTTAGTTTATCTGCAATTTCTGAGAAGGTAAAAAGTTCTTCTCTAATAAGTCTTTTAGCTTCTTCGATTTTTAGATGTCTATAAAAGTCCATTATACTTTTGCCTGTGACTTCTTTGTAAATTACTTTAAGTGTAGTTTTGCTGAGATTACAGAAGGAAGCTACATCTTCAAATTGAATAGTGGAATAAAGATTTTTGCTTAAATAATTCTCTATCTGCTTAGCTATTTCTTCATGATACTGTTGTTTTGATTCGGCAGACATTCTTTCTACCTTATCAATACTAGAGTTTTCTCTTAAAAGGTATATTAAAAGCTGTTCAAGATAGATTTTTATTAATTGTTCAGAACCCTTGGGAGGAGATGGTTGTCTATTTAATTTGATTTCTTGTTTTACAAAGTCAGTCTTGATGGGAAGCTTAAAGCATAGGTTAGCTTCCTTAGCTATTTGAGACAATAGATCTTTACAAGTACGATTTAATTTTGAAATTTTATTTTCAAAGTATTTCATTTCAGGTGAAGAGCAGCAAAAGGAGATAACCATGATATTAGGAGCCACTTTTCCGTTGCACCACTGACTGTGAAATTCATTTGGCTTATGAAAGATAGCTTCACCTTGATTTAAAACATACATATTTTCGTCGGCGAGTATTGAAAGTTCACCTTTATCTATATAGACGATTTCCCAGAAGTTATGTGATTCGCCGTAGAATTTATAGTTTTTAGAGAATTCAAAGTAGTGAATAGTTACTACACTGTTAATAACAATATCTTCTTTTAAATCAGTTTTTACAAATTTCATAGCACTACCCCCTGATAGTAATTATTCTAGGAGTTCTTTTGTTATCAACATAAGTATATCATAAAAATACGAATGCAAAATATTGCATAGCATAAAAATATTTATTTGGAGGAAGATCCTAAAAAGGCTTTTATGGGTAAACTCATATTTTAATCCGCAAGGTTGGTTTACCCAGTGTTCTCAGTAAAAGGAGGAAGAAATATGAGAAAATACAGACTTGGAATAATCGGTACAGGAATGAGAACCATGTTTTTCATTAATGAGCTTTTAAAACATGGAAGGTTTGAAATAAAGGCTATATCAGATATACACCAAGAGAATATGGACTTACTTTGCAGCAGATATGAGGCAGAATGGGATAAATACAAGGACTATAAAATGTTGTTAAAAAGAGAGGATATAGATGCAGTTGTGATAATGAGCCCAGATTATGTTCATGAGGAGCAGGCAATAGCAGCTTTTGAAGCTGGAAAGCATGTTTTTCTGGAAAAGCCAATAGCTACCACTATTGAAGGTGGAAAGAGAGTAATTGAAAAGAGAGATGAAAGTGGAAAGACTCTTACAATTGGCTTTGTGCTTAGATATAACAAACTATATAAAAAGATGTATGAAATTGTTAATAGTGGAGCTCTAGGAGAACTTAAGACAGGCTGGGTACTTCACTCAGTTGGTGCGGGAAGCGATTGGTATTTCCATGACTGGCACAGCACCTTTGAAAATACAAGCGGTTTGCTTTTGCAAAAGGGAAGCCATGACTTTGATATTATAAACTGGATTGTAAATTCTAATGCAAAAAGATTAATGGCTTTTGGAAGTCAGGACTATTTCGGAGGAGATAAAGCTAATGAACTAGTGTGCGAAAACTGTGAAGAAAAATATAACTGTCCTGAAGCAACGAGAGAGAGAATAGTTAATTGGGAAAGGTACGATGGTAAAAAGACAGAGGTTTTATATAATATATGGAGAAATCAATGCGCATTTAGAAAAGAAATAGATGTACTTGATAATCATCAAGTAATATTAGAATATACTAATGGAGCTAAGGTTTCTTATATGGAATGTCATTATACTCCTGATGATAACAGAGAGTATATATTTATAGGTACTAAAGGAAAATTAAAGCTGGATGATGCTAAGGACACCATTACTGTACAGTTAAGACACAGCATGTATGATAGAATTGAAACTATTACATATACCAATCTTCAATCCTCAGAAGGACATGGTGGTGGAGACAAGTATATCATCCAAGACTTTGTAGATGCACTTGATACTGGAAAGCAGCCAATAGCAGGAGGAGAAGCTGGACTTGAGGCTATTCTTTTAGGCTTAAAGGCTCATGAGGCAATTAGGACAGGTGAAATACAGGAGTTGTAATGTAATAAAAACTGCTATCTAAAAAAATAGTTGACAACTCAACCTAAGCTGATAAAATTATTATTAAAATTAAAGAATTTAATTGCTTAGGGGGACTTTTATGTTTGATATAGATTCCTGCATAGGATTTATAACTAATAAGGCATCAAAAAAGATAGCAGAAGTATTTAATGATAGATTAATGTCATATGGAATAACAAGAGTTCAATGGATTGCGTTATATTATCTTCTTAAGGATGGTAAGGCGTCTCAAAAAGAACTAGCTGATAAAATGAACATTAAGGAATCTACTATAGTAAGACTTATTGATAGACTGGAAAAGGAAAAGTATGTAGAAAGAGTAAAGGAGCCTGAGAATAGGCGAATAACTTATATTATACTTACGGATTCAGGAAAAAATAGAATTACAGAACTTATTCCTGAAGGAGAAAAAATGAAAGATTCTATTTCAAAAGGCATTACAGATGAAGAGTTTGAAACCTTTAATAGAGTTTTACAAAAAATGATTGACAATATAAGCTAAATTTTAAGTATAAATTTGAGGGCTGTTTACCTGAAGCTAGGTATAACAGTTCTTTTTTTAAAAACATTGTTAAAAAATACACAAAAATATCAATTATAGCTTGAATTTCTATCACATACTTGCTATACTAATAATTAGCATAGCAAGTATTTAAAGGGGGAATATAAAATGGGAAAAAATCCAAGAGAAATGTTAAATGATTTTATGAATGGTTTACAAACAGTAGGAGCGACTAATGAAGCACAAGTTAATGCTTTCATGGGATTATTAGGAGCTGCCTATGAACCAAAGGCATTAGAAGTAAAAACAAAAGAACTTATAAGTGTGGGAATAGCTGCTTATAACAGATGTGAGTATTGCATTGTATTCCATGTATACAAGGCATTGGAAGCTGGTGCTACAAGAGAAGAAATAATGGAAGCAGCGATGGTTTCAGTAGCCTTTGGCGGAGGTCCCTCTATGGCTTATTCTGTAACACTGTTAAAGGATTCTATTGAAGAGTTTGCTCCAGAATTTAATAAGTAGATACATATAATAAGGCAGCTTAAAAGCTGCCTTATTACATAAAGGAGGGTAAAATGGTGGAATTAAAAATTGGTTCATTGCTTGGACATGGTAAAGATGCAGTGGTAACTAATATTCATAAAAAAAATGGCGATAAAGTAGCAGCTGGTGAATTAGTGCTTGAAGTTGAGGGAAGTAAGGGAAATATGGCTGTAAAGTCTCAGGTTTCAGGAAGTATTGATGAAATTAAGGTAGCTGTTGGTGATAAAGTAGATTCACAAACTTTGCTTGCGGTTATTAATGCTGAACAGTTTAAAGGGAGTACAACAACAATTTCAAAAGATAATAAGCCTAACAGCTTTAATTATTTTCAAAATATGATAAAACCAATTAAGCAAAAAATTGAAACAGATATTCTTATTATAGGTGGCGGGCCTGGGGGATATGTAGCAGCAATTAAGGCTGCTCAAATGGGTGCAAAAGTAGTTTTAGCTGAGAAGGAAGCGCTAGGGGGAACCTGCCTTAACTTAGGATGCATACCTACTAAAGCTCTAGTTAGATCTGCAGAAGTATATAGAGAATTAAGGGAAGCAGAAAAGTATGGATGTTACGCTGAAAATATATCCTATGATTTAAAAAAGGTTATGGATAGAAAGGACAGCGTTATTAAGGAATTAGTTTCAGGAATTCAATATCTCATGGACAAAAATAAAATAACTATTGTTAAAGGAATGGCAGAGTTTATTGATAAAGAATCTGTTTTGGTTAAATCTAGTACTAGTGAAACTACTATCATGGCTAAAAATATCATAGTTGCAACTGGTTCAAAATCAGTAAATCCACCTATAAAGGGCATAGAGCTTTCCGAAGTTATTAATAGTAGTGAAGCTTTGAACTTAAAAGAACTTCCTAAAAAGCTTGTGATAATTGGTGGCGGAGTCATAGGAATGGAATTTGCTTTTATATTCTCAAGCTTTGGGTCACAAGTTACAGTTATAGAATATGTTGATGATTGTTTGATGAATTGTGATAGTGATATATGTAATGAACTGTATAGAAGTGCAAAAGATTGTGGTATTAAAATTTATACTAAGGCAAAAGTAGAAGCTATCATAAGAGCTGAAGATGGAAGCAGTATTGTTGAATTTAAAACAGAAAACGAAACTAAATATGTAACAGCTGATAAAATACTTTCAGCAGCAGGAAGGGCTCCTTACTATGAGGGTTTAAACATAGAAAACGCAGGTATTGAACTTGGGGAGAAAAGAGGTATAAAAGTAAATTCTCACATGGAGACAAATGTAGAAGGTATATATGCTATAGGCGATGTAACTAATATAGTACAGCTTGCCCATGTAGCTTCTCATCAAGGAATTGTTGCTGTGGAAAGTATAATGGGTACAAGCGTGGATATGGATTATAGTACTGTACCTAGTGTTATATTTACCTATCCTGAAATTGCAATGGTAGGAATTACTGAAAAGCAGGCTGAAATTATGGGCATAGATATAAAAGTTGGAAAGTTTCCTATTGCTGCAAATGGTAAGGCACTTACCTATGGAGAAAGTCAAGGGTTTATTAAACTAATAGAAGATAAGTCGACAGGTAGACTCATAGGCGGAGCTGTAGTTGGACTTCATGCCTCTGACTTAATTGGTGAAATTACACTTGCTGTAAAGAACAACTTAACTGCAAAGCATATTGAAGAGACTATTCATGCACATCCAACTACAACAGAGATTATACATGAAGCTGCATTGGAGTTAAGAGGGGGTTCAATACACTTTGTCAAATGATGCCTTCAGGTTAGAAATTGTTCATTCAAAATCAAACAATCCATGGTTTAATTTAGCACTAGAAGAATTCCTGTTTAATAATGTTAAGAAAGATGAAGTGATTTTATATCTATGGCAAAATGATAATACAATTGTTATAGGGAAAAATCAAAACCCGTGGAAGGAATGCAGATGTAAGGAATTCGAAGTTATAGGTGGAAGAATAGCAAGACGCCTCTCAGGAGGTGGAGCTGTATTTCATGATATGGGTAACTTAAATTTTACATTTATAATGCATAGGAATAGATTTGAAATAAAAAAGCAGCTTCAAGTAATTATTGATGCTGTAAAAGATTTTGGAATAGAAGCTGAATTTTCTGGGAGAAATGATATTACGGTTCAAGGAAAAAAGTTTTCGGGAAATGCTTTTTACTATGATGGAGAAAAAGCCTATCACCATGGTACACTACTTGTAAATTCGGATATTAATAAAATGGTAAAATATCTGCAAGTTTCTAAAGAAAAAATAATTTCTAAGGGAATTGATTCCGTGAAATCTAGGGTGGTGAATTTAAATACATTTTCAAATTCTATAAATGTAGACACTTTGAAGAAAAAGCTTCAGGCAAGCTTTCTTAACACTTATGATTGTTCTAGTGTGGAAGAATATATTGCCGATGAAAGAATGATTGACATACAACAATTATATGATAAATATTCTTCTTGGAAGTGGAGATATGGTGAAACTCCTGAATTCAATGTATCCCTTGAAAATAGATTTCCTTTCGGGAATGTAGATATAAATTTTTCCTTACATGATGGAAAAATAAGTATGGTGAAAATATACTCGGATGCATTAGACTATAGCTTTATTGATATACTTTCAAAACAATTAACAAATACTGAATTTAAGAAGGAAGCAATTCAAAAAAGCTTAAACGAAGTAAGAAGCAAGAATAGTGTTATAGATGAAATAGCAAGTTGGCTTGTAAACTGTAATGACTTAATATGATTAATAGATATATTCCACTTAAGTTTAATATATAAGCAGTAGTCTAAAGAAAAGACTACTGCTTTTTTAATAAAATAACTAAATTAAATTTAAAATTCAACTTTTAACAATGTTAATTTACTAAGTCATAGATTTTAAATAAAGTTTATAAAAGTAAAATAGGCATAATGGAATAATAAAAAAGCAAACTATTATAGAGGTGAATTATATGATTAATTACGTACCCAATAAGGCATATATAGATCCAAAATGCTTAAAGCTTGAACGAGGAAAGCAAATAGTAGAAAAACTTGAAAAACTAAATGTACCTTTAGAATATACAAAAAAAGTTGAGATAAAGGGAGATTCTCCTGCTGAAATTTATATGAATGCGAAGAATACTGTGCTTGTAACTGTAAACTCTCAGAAGAAGTTAGCACCCTGCAGGCCTTCTGCAGACTATCAGTTTTCACTAACAAGTTCTTGCCCTGGCAATTGCGAGTACTGTTATTTACAAACTACACAAGGTGAAAAACCGTATATAAAGATATTTGCAAATGTTGAAGAAATACTTCAGGTTATAGATGATTATATAGAAGAAAACAAGCCTAATATCACTACCTTTGAATGTGCAAGCATAACTGATCCCATTGGACTTGAGCATCTTACAGGGAGCCTTGGTGAGTGTATAGAATACTTTGGGGGTAGTGATTATGGAAGGCTTAGATTAGTAACAAAATTTGCAGATGTAGATTCTTTATTAAATTTAAAACATAATAAGCACACAAGATTTAGATTCAGTATAAATGCAAAATATGTAATACAAAATTTTGAACATAAGACTGCAAGCTTTGAAGAGAGGATGGAAGCAGTTAGAAAAATTGCAGAAGCGGGATATCCGATAGGTTTTATTGTTGCTCCTATAATGATATTTGATAACTGGCAGCAGCAGTATAATGAACTTTTTGAAAGATTAAAGGGTGCACTAGGCAATTACCAGGAACAAATTAGTTTTGAACTAATTCAGCACAGGTTTACAGCTACAGCTAAAGAACTTATACAAAGCAGATTTAAGAATACAAAATTAGATATGGAAGAACAGAACAGACAGCTAAAGTGGGGACCCTACGGAAAATTTAAATATGTTTATAAAAAAGAACAGAGTATTGATATTAAAAATTATATTACTAAGCTAATAAACACCAATTTTAATAATTCTAATATTGAGTATTTTACATAGAAGCTTAAAAAGGCTGCATAATGATAAGCAGCCTTTTAAAACCATATGAGAGAAAAAATAGTTATATTTTTGATACATTCAAATCCATAACCATATATTTATTTATAGATAATGGATTGATTGCGCTTTTAGCTGTTCCTCTGTATCCAGCACCAAACATATGATATATATTTGAGAAAACTTGAAGCTCTGGAAGTCTTCCAATAAGCCTTTTGCCATCAAATAGAAATGGCAGCTGTACTGGTGTTGCAAAGTCACCAGCTGGGGTGAAATCTCCACCGGAGGCAATTGCAACAAATATTGCTTTTTCTCCTCCTAGCAGGTCTTCTAGGCTTTTATTTGCTTCTTCAACACTAAAGCCTGTTAATCCTAAACTAGGAACACTATCATATTCAGCTACAGCACTACCGGTTAATGCAAGCTTATACTTATCCGCCGTTCTTTTATCAGTATAAGGGGATACAACTACACCGTTTTTTATAAGGCTATATCTATAATTATCATTAACTGTTCCTTCTGCATCAAAGAAAGGATGAATTCCATCTTCAGGGTTTAAAGACTGATAGAGGGTAAAGTCATTGCTAAAAAGCTTTTCTCCTGTTTTACCTGATAAGAGTGAACTGCCTGTAGAAAATAAGTTAGCATTAAGGTCTTGGAGAAACTTCATAAGTGGAAGTCCTTCCAGCATAGAAAAAACTACAGGATAAGTGCCCTCCTTATCAAAGGATAAAAGATTGCTATATGCATCACAGGTGCTATTTGTTAGAGAAAGAAATGCATCTCTATTATATTTTCTTCCTTGAAATTCAACAAATCCATCCATGATATTCCTTGAAGATTTTTCTTTGAAAACAAGTTCAGCAAGCATATATCTATCTTTGTATGAAAGGTTTAAATTTCTTATGTTGCTAAGATTGATTTCCTGCTCTACTAAGTTTATTTTATTTGTAAAGTAAAAATTAGGCTGAGATTTTTTTAATTCTTCCATTACTATACCGATTTCATTAACAAAAGCTTCATCATCTAGCAGTTCTCCTCTACAATCTATAGCTTCTTCTTTGTTAGCTGTAGGTTCAAGGTTATAGGGGATTTTATTAGCAAGTGCTTCTTCAGCTTCTTTAATAAGTATACTGTCCTCTGCATTTCCTAAAGAGCCTGAGATTCCAATGAAGCCATCTTTGTACACTCTCATGCCCGTTTTGGTTATATCCTTTTTCCTTATTGATTCCACAGAAGTTTGAACTATATTTATACTGGTTTCCTTAATTCTATTAGAATATTTTTCAACTACCATAACTGCACCTCCTTATTGTACATTCATATTTCTAACCCTTACGTATGGGCCGCCAAAGCCTACAGGTAGAGGGAATTGTTCCATTTTTCCGCATCCGCCAGTTACAAAAGATATAATTTGGAGTTTATCAGATAGTCCGTCTATTTCAGAAAGGGTGTCAAATACGCTGCCAGTTATAACAGAAACATTAACTGGTTCTGCTATTTTTCCATTTCTTATATAGTAGCTTCGATTAGGTGCTAAAGTAAATGTGGACATACCAGAGCCGTGCTTTATAGTTTCAACTAAAATACCTTCTTCAACTTCTGAAATAAGCTGTTCTTTGGTTTTATTTCCAGGCATTATATAAGTGCAGGTCATTCTAACAATAGGCTCAAATTCAAAATTAATTGCTCTTCCGTTACCTGTTACATCTTCTTCAAGGGAGGCGGAAGTAACGGCACTGTGAAGTCTTCCTTTAAGTATTCCATTTTGAATTAAAAAGGTTTTTCTAGCTCTTGTACCTTCATCATCAAAAGGTACATAACCGCTGGATATTTCATTTCCATCATCAACTATAGAGAGATGCTCTGGCGCAATTCTTGAACCTAGAGCCCATTCTTTTTTCATGGTTTCATCTCCAAGCATAAAGTCTGCTTCGCTCTTGTGACCAAAGCTTTCATGGGCAAAAACACCAGCTGCCTCTGGTGAAAGAATAACAGTATACTTGCCAGGTATTACTGATTTAGCTTCATGTAGATAATTTTCGCAGAGCTTAATATATTCTACAAATTCATCTTCTTTATTCAACAGCTCATTGAAATAGCAGGAAGATCTTTGAAAACCATCTGTAAGCTGCTTTTCACCTTCTGCCATATTAAATCTAAGAGAAAAACCAGCTCTTTGGCTGTCAAAGGTTAAATTAGAGCCTTTACTGGAATATATATTTTTCACTTTTCTTTCATCGATGTATTTAAATGAATACATTTTTATAAATGGATTTTTGATATATTTAAAGTAAGGTAATAGAAGGGAAAGCTTTCTTTCCTTTGGGATTTTAGATATATCATTGTCTGTAAAAGTTATGCAGCTTCCGCTGTTAGTCTCTAGCTTTTTAATTACAGGATGATCATAAATATTCTCGTTTGGCGTTGCTAAGGAAGCTAAATTATCAATTTCCTTTTGAATGTTAGAGATGTCAGTAGTAGAACTGTAGTACCACTTTATGCCATCGAATACTCTAATAAATGCGGCTTTATAATGTCTTGTTTTATTTTCATCAAGATTTTCCATAGTATAGAATATTTTTGTTTCAAAAACTTCCTCTATACGTACATCAGTATAAAGATTTCTTGGAAATATAAACATGGAATCCCTCCTTTATCCACATGTAAAGTTAAGAATAACTATTAATTGTGGACTAATTTTTATAATTTTAGGATAATTATACCAGGTAATTAAAGAATTTCATAGTGATATATAAAACGCCCACCTTATAAACCTATGTTCAGAGAAGAAGAAATATGCATATTTGGAAGCGTTATAATTAGACACGAATTGCGAAAAATGTTATAATATGAATGAAAATGAGTGTGCGCAAGGGGGATTGTCATGAAGTTTTTAGTAAAAAGGTTTAAAAAAATTAAACTAAAAAATGGAATTTTCATAATAGTTCTAATCTCGATGATATCATATATGTTAATGTGTGGTGTAGGATATAGAAATATGAGCAGTATTGATAAGAATGTAAAAAATATATACTCAAATAAATTGATTCCTATCACAGATATTTCGGCAATAAGATCAAATTTACTTGGTATGAGACTTATTATGAATAAGGCTCAGTTATCCTATACTCCTGAATACATGGCTAAAATATCAGATTATGATGTTCAGATTAAAAATAGCTTTAAAGACTATAAAAAAAGTACCATGACTAGTGAAGAAAAGAAAATGCTTACGGATATTGAAAACGATTATAATGCATACATAAAACTTTGGGACGGTGTAAAGGATAAGGTTTCTAAAGGAGAGGATTTAACAAGTACAGAAAACGAAGAATTATATAGTAAAGGAGAGATATTGGAGGAGAGTATAAAGCAGCTTCAAAATTTAAATGCAACTAATGCAGAAAAATTAAACATAGACAGTGAAGCACTATTTAAAAGTAATATAATACTTCTACTTGTTATAGCATTAGCTTCCATAGCTGTATTTATGATTGTTGCAATAGCCTTTTCAATAACTATTAGTTCCTCTTCTATGGAATTAATCCAAAAATTAAAGAAGATTGCTGGTGGTGACTTTACAGTTGAGCTAGAGAGAAACAATAAATCTGAATTTGGGCAGATGAGTAAAGCTCTAGGAGAAACTTTAGATAATGTATCAGCCATGATTATAAATATAAAAGAGAAGTCAAATCATATAGATATGCAGTCCTATAACTTATCTTCTACAGCAGAGGAAATGACATCCTCTTCTGAAAATGTTGCTACTGCTATATCGGAGGTGGCAAGTGGTACAAGTTCTCAATCTAATGAGTTAATGAGTATAAGTGAGATTGTACAGGATTTTGGAGAAGAATTAGAAAAATTAGTAGTATCCATTAATGAAATTGAACAAAATACAAGGGGGATTAATAACTTAGCAGGATCCAGCAATAAAGATATGGAAAAACTAGCTGCTTCGGTTCAAGGTTTAAGTAGCTCCTTTAACAGCTTTATTAGTAAAATAGATAATTTAGGTATGAGTATAAATCAAATAAATGAAATAACTGCCTTGATAAATGATATTGCTGATCAAACTAACTTATTGGCACTCAATGCAGCAATTGAAGCTGCCAGAGCTGGTGAAGCAGGAAAGGGTTTTGCAGTAGTAGCTGATGAAATTAGAATGCTTGCTGAACAGAGTAAAACATCTTCAGAGAACATTAATGTATTAATAGGCACTATAGCAGATGAGTCAAAAGAAATGATACTTTCTGCTGGAAATATGGATAATGAAATGCAGCAGCAAATCAATATGATTAATAGTACTATTGAATCCTTTAAAAATATAATTAATGCAGTTGAAATGGTTATACCAAAGGTAGAAGAGGCAAATGGTGCTGTGGTAAAAATAGATAGCGAAAAGAATGAAATACTTGAAAAGGTTGAACAGGTATCTTCTATATCGCAAGAAGTTTCAGCATCATCAGAGGAAATTGCCGCAGCTGCACAGCAGATGAATTCTTCTTCAGAGGAAGTAGCAACCTCTGCAGCACAATTGACCGATTCAACCAAGGAAATGATGGAACAGGTTGAAAAGTTTATAGTGTAATCTTTTAAAGGCGGCTTATTGGCCGCTTTTTATAAATTTTTCCTATAGATAAAAGCTATGGCTGAAATTTTATCTATTACTAAAAATAATTTTACATTTGGAAAAAATAGTGATATAATTTTTATGTTGTTAGTGACAAGGCTCCTTGGTCAAGCGGTCAAGACGCCACCCTCTCACGGTGGAATCAGGGGTTCGATTCCCCTAGGAGTCACCATTACAATATAATATTGGGGTGTGGCCAAGCGGTAAGGCTCCAGACTCTGACTCTGGCATTCGTAGGTTCGAATCCTACCATCCCAGCCAATTTTATATAAGCAAATTATAAAAAAGAGTTCATAGAAGAGCTCTTTTTTTATTTTTTTGCTCCTACACTTTTTTTAAAATTCTTGTTAGTTATAGATATTATACAAAAGAAATAATACAATATGCATTTTTAAGTATAAGTATTAATAAAATATGCATAATTATAAAATTACTATTTTAAACTTAATACATAATTATGAAAAGGTTTATATGCTTTTATTTGATAAAATTGAAGCAAATCTATGAAAACATAAGTAAATATGAGAAATAGCTATATATTTTGAATGAATCCAGATAAGCAAAAGAAAATGATGTTGTATAAATATGAATAATAATGTATAATTGTTGCATAAGTTGAGTATAAATATACAAATTAAATGTATAAATATTAAATGTGATAATGGTTTTGTAAGGAGGATGTAGTATATGGAAAAAGTAATTTTAGCTTACTCTGGAGGATTGGATACTTCAATAATAGTTACTTGGTTAAAGGAAAATTATGATGTAGAGGTAATTGCAGCTTGCATAGATGTGGGCCAAGGGGAAGATATGGAGGCAATTAAGGAAAAAGCAATAAAGACTGGTGCTTCCAAAGTATATGTAGAAGATTTAAAAGAAGAGTTTGTAACTAAATATTTATATAATGCTATTAAGGCAGGGACTCTGTATGAAGGTAAATATTTGCTGGGAACAGCATTAGCTAGACCATCCATGGCTAAGAGATTAGTTGAGATAGCACATGCTGAAGGAGCTAAATATATATGTCATGGATGTACTGGTAAAGGCAACGATCAAGTGCGCTTTGAGGTAGGAATAGCAGCTTTTGATCCCAGCATAAAAATAATAGCGCCGTGGAGAATATGGGATATAAAATCAAGAGAGGATGCTATTGATTATGCAGAAGCTAAGGGGATAGATATACCTGTTACTAAAGAAAAAATTTATTCAAGAGATAAAAATCTTTGGCATGTAAGTCATGAGGGGGGAGATCTAGAAGATTTAAAAAATGAACATAAAACAGATATGTATCTGATGACTATACCTCCTGAAAAGGCAAAGGATGAAGCAACATATGTAGAAATATATTTTGAAAAGGGTGTACCAGTAAAAATTAATGGTGAAGAAATATCCCCAGTAGGAATAATTGAAACCTTAAATAAATTAGGCGGAGAAAATGGGATAGGTGTTATAGATATTCTAGAAAACAGACTTGTTGGAATGAAATCAAGAGGTGTTTATGAAACTCCAGGAGGAACAATACTTTATGCAGCACATAAAGAACTGGAATATGCAACTCTAGAAAAAGATTCGCTACATTACAAACAGCTTATAGCACAAAAGTATGCAGAACTTGTATATAATGGACTTTGGTTCACTACCTTGAGAGAGTCCTTAGATGCATTTGTAGAAACTACACAAAAGAATGTAACAGGAAGCGTAAAGCTAAAATTGTATAAAGGCAATATAATGGTAGCTGGAATTGATACACCATATGCATTATATGAAGAGTCCATTTCCTCCTTTGGTGCAAGTAATATGTATGATCATAAGGATTCAGAAGGCTTTATTAATCTATTTGGATTGCCATGTAAGATAAATGCACTTATTAAAGAAAAAAATAAGCTTTCAGAAAAGCTAGGAAGATAATTATAAGTGCATTCTTATACAAAAAGCTAATAAAGATAAAAGAAAGGTTTGATTGATGTGAAGCTTTGGGGAGGAAGATTTTCTAAAGAGGAAAGTAAGCTTATGGAGGAATTCAACTCTTCTCTAAGCTTTGATAAGAGGTTGTATAGTGAGGATATTAAAGGCTCAATAGTCCATGCAGCAATGCTGGCGAAGTGCAGTATAATAAGCAAATCTGAAGCAGATATAATAATTGAAGGATTAAAATCTATCAATAAGGATATTGAAGAGGGACAGTTATTAATCCAAGGAGATTACGAGGATATACACAGTTTTGTAGAGTCTAACCTTATTACTAGGATAGGAGAAGTAGGAAAGAAGCTTCATACTGCAAGAAGCAGAAATGACCAAGTTGCATTAGATATGAAGTTATACTGTAAAACTAAAGCAAAGAATATTATTGAAGAACTTGAAATTCTCATAAGTGTACTTGTTAAAGTGGGAGAAAGCAATAATGTAATTATGCCTGGGTATACTCATCTTCAAAGGGCGCAGGTAGTTACTTTTAAGCACCATATGATGGCTTACTGCAGTATGTTTGGAAGGGATAAGAAGAGAATAGCTAATGCAGTAGAAGTAATGAACGAAAGCCCTCTTGGCTGCTGTGCGCTGGCAGGTACTACTTATAGTACAGATAGAGAATTTACTTCTAGTGAGCTTGGCTTTAATAAGCCGGTAGATAATTTTTTAGATGGAGTAAGTGATAGGGATTTTGTAATAGAGCTTTCTGCGTGCTTTTCCATAATAATGATGCACCTGAGCAGATTAAGTGAGGAATTGATACTATGGAGTTCTAAAGAATTTGATTTTATTATTATAGGTGACGAATTTACTACGGGCAGCAGTATAATGCCTCAAAAGAAAAATCCTGATGCTGCTGAACTTATAAGAGGAAAGACTGGAAGGGTATATGGAGCACTTATAGCCATACTTACAGCAATGAAGGGACTACCATTAGCATATAATAAGGATATGCAGGAGGATAAGGAGCTGTTCTTTAATGCTATGGATACCACCTCTATATGCATAAGAGTAATGGGAGAAATGCTTAACACTATTAAGGTGAATAAGGATAAGATGTATAGTGCGGTGAAAAAAGGTTTTTTAAATGCCACAGAAGCTGCAGACTATCTTGCTTCTAAGGGTGTACCATTTAGAGATGCACATGGCATAATTGGTGCTATAGTAATATACTGTGAAGAAAATAAAAAGGCTATAGAGGAATTAAAACTAGAAGAGTTAATACGTTTTAGTGGTATGTTTGAGAACGATATTTATGAATTTGTATCTTATAATAACACATTAGACAAAGGTATAAAAAAACTATTAAAATAAAGGAAAACTGCAGTTCAAATCGGGGCTGCAGTTTTTTATTTTATAAAATTTTTTCAAATAAGGTATTGCAAAGATGAACAATGTTCAGTATACTATGATTATAGAAGTTTCGGATAATAAATATTAAATAGTAGTAATTATTAAGGAGTGCATTAAATTATGAAAGAAAAGAAATATTCAATACTTCCTATATTTTTTACAGTGTTTTTGGATCTTTTAGGCTTAGGTATTGTAATTCCTATATTACCAGCTGTTCTTTTAGATCCTAGAGGAGGGGTATTACCTTTTAGTTATACTTTTTCAACTAGAACCATGTTATATGGATTTTTAGTAGCGGCTTATCCAATAGCACAGTTTTTTGGAGCTCCAATATTAGGTACTCTTGCAGACAAAAATGGAAGAAAAAAACTGCTGCTCATATCACTTTTAGGAACTTTGATAGGCTATATTATTTTTGCTATAGGTATTATCGAAAAAAATATTTATCTTTTATTCTTAGGTAGAATAATTGATGGATTCACTGGAGGAAATATTTCTATAGCACAATCAGCTATGGCAGATATAAGTGATGAAAAAACTAAGTCAAGAAATTTTGGACTTATAGGTATGGCTTTTGGACTTGGATTTATAATAGGGCCATATGTGGGAGGAAAACTTTCCGACGCATCTATTGTAAGCTGGTTTACTTATGCAACACCATTTTGGCTTTCAGTGGTATTAACTACAGTTAATATACTGCTTGTAGTTTGGAGATTCCCAGAGACATTAGCAAAAGGAAGACAGGTTAAGGTTAGTGCTTTTACTGGTATAAGAAATCTTAAAAAAGCTTTTGGATATGAAGAACTAAGAACCATGTTCTTAGTAGGATTTCTTCTAACTGTAGGATTCAACTTCTTTACACAGTTTTTTCAAGTGTTTTTGATAGGTAAGTTCCATTTTTCTCAATCAAAAATCGGTGACTTCTTTGCTTATATGGGATTATGGATTGCACTAGCACAGGGTATGGTATTAAGACCTCTAGCTAAAAAGTATAAACCAGCAAGTATATTAAGCTTTTCAATAATACTTTTAGCAGCAAGTTTTCCAATACTTTTAATTCCTGATAAAGCAATGTGGCTATATTTAATAGTACCATTCATATCAATATTTCAGGGATTAACTCAACCAAACAGTACAGCTATAGTTTCCAACTTAACGGATAGAGAAAAGCAAGGTGAGATATTAGGAATAAACCAATCAATACAATCAGTAGCTCAAGCTATTCCACCTATAATTGCAGGCTTTGTAACTTCTGTTAATATAAATCTTCCTACAGTATTTGCCGCTGCAGCTACATTAGCAGCGTGGTTAATGTTTAGATTTGTATTTTTAAAAAAGAAGGGTGCCGTAGAGAAACTTCAGCTGCAGCAAATTAATTAAATAAAAATAATATATAGAATATGGTGATACCTCTATACAAATTCGTATGGGGGTATAACTTTTTCCACATATAGATAAAACTGTGTGATTTTTATGTGATAATTATGTGTTTTAACATTTTGTTCATAATGTTGTCACTAGCTTGTCAACAACCTCAAATAATATTTAATTATTGTTAAAGAAAAAGCAGTTAAAAATATATATTACTTAGAAAGTAGGAGGAATAACTGTGAAAAAGACATTAATTAAGATTTTAATAGCTTGTTTAATTGTAGGTGGTGTAGGGGCTGGAGGATATTATGGCTACACAAAGTATAAAGCTAGTAAAGCTACGGTAGCAACAGTGCAATATATAACTGCTACTGCAAGAAAGATGAACCTTCAAGTAACTATTCAAGGAACTGGAAGTGTATATGCGGCTAATCAAAAGGATATTGTTGCTAATAATAATGGAGATATTAAAGGCTTAAGTTTGAATGTTGGTGATACAGTTAAGAAGGGAGCTAAGATTTGTACTGTATATAGCGATCAAGTACAACAAAATGTAACTAAGGCTTCAAATAATCTTCAAAAGCAAAATCTTCAGCTTGCAAATGCAAAGACTGATGATGCTGTAACACTACAAAACTTGGCTATAAGTGATGCTCAAAACGACTTAAATAGTGCTATAGCACAAAGGGATAAGATGACAATTACTTCACCTATAGATGGAATTGTTATTGCTAAAAATAATGATAATGGTGATTCCATTCAAGCTAATAAAGCAATTTTAACAGTTGTGGACCCTACTTCCTATAAAATAAAAGTAGCAGTAGATGAATTGGATATAGCTAAGGTAAAACAGGGGCAAAAGACTGAAATTAAATTTGGTGCTATAAAGGATAAAACCTATGAAGGAACAGTAGATACTATAGCAGAGACTGGAACAACTTCAAATAATGTTACTACCTATGATGTGGTTGTTTCTATAAAAGATCCTTCTGGCATTAAATTAGGCATGAATGCAAATGTAAGTATTCAAGTTGAAAACAAAGAAAATGCATTAGTTATACCAACAGAAGCTTTGGTTGAAAGAAATGGCAATAAATTTGTATTGATAGAAAATAGTGATGGAACAAATACAAGTTCAAATGGTAATTCACAGAAAAATGCAGAAGCTAGTACACCTAGCAATGGTCAAAATACTGGAACAAACCAAGGTGGTAACGGACAAAATAGTGGATGGAATCAAGGTGGTAGTGGACAAAGTTCACAAGGACGTTCAAATAATGGACAAAGAAATCAAAATGGACAGAGCTCAAGAAATGCGTCAGGATATGCTGGTGCAGCGTACAGTGGTAAAGGTAAGCTAGTTCCAATTAAAACAGGCACCGAAAATGAAAACTACATTGAGGTAACTGAAGGTTTAACAGAAGGCGAAAAAGTATTAATAGCTTTACCTCAAGTAAGTACAACTAATAATAACAATAATCTGAGAAACAGCTTTGGCGGAAGCATGGGTGGTTTCGGCGGAGGTATGGGCGGAAACTTTGGAGGTCAAGGTGGCACAAGAAATAATGGTGGAAACAGTTCAACAAAGAAGAATTAGGACATTTTAATTTTATCAAGTTTCATATGGAGGAAAAATATATGAATGATTCCATGGGCAAAGTCGAACTTATAAAAATGAAAGACATTAATAAGATATATAACATGGGAAGTTCCACCTTTACTGCTTTGAGCCAGGTTAACCTTACAATATGTAAAGGGGAATATGTGGCTATTGTAGGACCTTCCGGAGCAGGTAAGTCTACGTTAATGAATATTTTAGGATGTTTGGATACTGCATCTAGTGGTGAATATATTCTGGATGGACTTAACACAAAATGCAGTGATTCAAAGCTGGCGGAGATAAGGAATAGTAAGATTGGCTTCATATTTCAAAATTATAATCTGCTTCCAAAGCTGAACATTATGGAAAATGTAGAGCTGCCTCTTCTGTACTTAGGACTTTCTAAAAAAGTGGTTAAGGAAAGAGCTTTAGAATCTCTAAAAAGGGTTGGCCTTGAAACTCATCTTAAGCATAAATCCACTGAACTTTCTGGTGGACAAAAACAGAGGGTAGCTATAGCTAGAGCTTTAGCTACAAAGCCACAGATAATACTTGCAGATGAACCAACAGGAGCATTGGACAGTAAGACTGGAAAAGAAGTTTTAGCTATGCTTAAGGATTTAAATAAAGAAGGCAATACTATAATAATAATTACCCACGATAATGAAATTGCTAGTGAAGCTAAGCGTATTATACATGTAAAGGATGGAAAAATCACATCTGATACTATTAATGAAAATATAAGGGAAGAGGTGTAGCTATGAGATTTACAAGACTTTTTAAGATGGCTATGGCCTCCATCTGGGGTAGTAAGATGCGTTCCTTTCTTACTATGCTTGGAATAATTATCGGTATTTCCTCGGTAATAGTTTTGGTAGGCATGGGTCAAGGAACAAAAAAACAGGTAACAGATCAAATAGAAAAGCTGGGAACAAATCTTATTACTGTAAGTATCACAGGTAACAGGACTGCAGCGATTACTGATGAAGAGCTTGCGGATTTAAAGACAAAGCCAGGTATTAAGGAAATTGCTCCTACTCTAACTCAAGGAAACGTAAATGTAAAGGCTGGGGATCAAACAGCTACTACAAGCCTTGAGGCATCTACTCCAAATTACACTGAGATAAGAAAAGTTGGAGTTAGCGCTGGTAGATTTATTACAGACAGAGATTTAGAGAATAGATTTAAAGTAGCTGTAATAGGTGTTGATGTAGCTAACAATCTATTTGGTAATACCAATGTTGTAGGAAAAACTATGTATGTTAACGGAATTGAATTTAATATAGTAGGACTTCTGGAATCTACAGGAACTTCAGCTGCTGGCTCTAATGATGATAAGATCATATTGCCCCTTACTACTGCTCAAAGACTATTAAAGACTACTGCTATCAGAACCTTTTATGTAGAAGCTGCGGATAAAGATAAGGTTTCAGAAGCTATGTCTTATCTTCAATTATTTTTAAATAAAAAGTATAATAATGATACAAAGTCCTATAGGGTATTCAATCAAACTTCCCTATTAGACACAGCAAACACTACAACTCAGAGCATGACTACAATGCTAGCTGGTATAGCAGCTATATCTCTCGTTGTTGGTGGAATAGGTATAATGAACATTATGCTTGTATCAGTCGTTGAAAGAACTAGGGAAATAGGCATAAGAAAAGCTATAGGAGCCAAGAGGGGAACAATACTTACTCAATTCCTAATTGAAGCTTCAACTATAAGCAGCTTAGGTGGAGTTATTGGAGTTTTAATTGGATTTCTAGCGGCTTATGGTGCTGAAAAGTTCTTTAATATGACTATTGTGATATCAAATAGCGTTGTATTTGGAGCGTTCTTATTTTCTGTTTTAGTTGGAATTATATTTGGAATATATCCAGCTAGCAAGGCTTCAAAGTTAAATCCAATAGATGCCTTAAGATTTGAATAATTCTCAAAACTCATGTAGTATTAAATATAGGATAAACTATAGCTGCATGAGTTTTTGACATATTATCATTGAGGTAATAGTCTAAATAACGATTATTGGGTAGTTAAGGTAATGATATTTAGTGTTAATTAAACTCAGATGCTCGCCAGTAGAGCTTACATAATAGATTGCAAAGTGGTTTGGGTAAAAGGAGAAAATTATGAACGAAACTATCTTGATTGTAGATGATGAAGAAAGAATTAGAAAGCTTATAGGTGCTTATCTTAAAAAGGAAGGCTATGAAATTTTAGAAGCAGAAAATGGTTTAGAGGCTTTAAACAGCTTTAAAAATAATAATGTGCAGCTTGCTCTATTAGATGTTATGATGCCAGTAATGGATGGATGGACTGCTTGTAGGGAACTAAGAAAAATTTCAAATGTGCCTATAATTATGCTTACAGCAAAGAGCGAAGATGAAGATAAATTATTAGGCTATGAATTTGGAACGGATCACTATGTAACTAAGCCCTTTAATATGAGAGTGCTTTTAGCTCAGATAAAATCTATATTGAATAGAGTTTACAGTGATAAGCATGAAGATGTAAGTAAATGCATGGATTTTGATGGACTATATATCGATGAGCTTTCACATAGAGTAACTATAGATAGTAACGCTATAAATCTTTCTCCAAAGGAATTTGATCTACTGCTTTATTTTGTAATCAACAAAGGTATTGTTTTGACTAGAGAGAAGATTCTTGATTATATATGGGGAATGGATTTTGAAGGTGATTTAAGAACTGTAGATACTCATATAAAAAGACTTAGAGAAAAGCTTGGAGATAAGGCCTATTTAATAGCCACAATAAGGGGCACTGGTTACAGATTTGAGGTGAGCAATGAAAAATTGTAATGAAGTTTTTCTTAAGGGTAGAGAAGTACTTTTAGAAAAGCTTAATGTATTTAAAAATAGGTTAAATAAAATAAAAATAAGGTTTAATATATTTAAAAATAACAAAAGTATAATTAAAAAACTGTTTATCATTACAGCAGTGGTTTTTGCATTGTTCATTGGAGGAACCCTTTTAATACAATCTTTATTTTTTGAGAAGTTTTATATTACGAAGAAAACCGACGAACTCAATGAAAGCTTGAGGAAATTTGTTAGTGCATACAGCAAACTTGAGGATAATACTAAAATTGCTTCGCTTATTGAAGAATATGAGCAGAACAACAATATAAAACTAGGCATACTTGATAGTTCAGGAGTATTAAGTGTGGTACAAAAGACTTCAGGTAATAGAATTGATCCAATGAAAACTAGAGAATTAGACCTATATGCAAGGCGACTGATTCAGAATCAGGATACTCTTACAAAGATTAAGAATAGCAACAAGATTTACTGTGTAATTTCAACAAAAAATGATCAAATTTCTAGGAGTATTGTTAGTATCTATTATCAAAAAGACAAAAATGAATATATAATAGCGCTTTCATCACTTCAACCTGTGAATGAGGCAGTGTCAGTAATTAAAGAGATGTACCTGTATTTTTGTATAGGAGCTCTATTCTTTATTATAGTTCTGGCTTTTGTATATTCAAATATGATTGCAAAACCACTAGTTAAGATAAATAAGACTGCTACTAAAATGGCAAACCTGGACTTTACAGAAAAATGTCAGATTACGACTATGGATGAGATAGGCAATGTAGCAGCATCACTAAACTTTCTTTCGGAAAATCTTGATAGTGCATTAACTTCCTTAAGGGATGCCAATGCACAACTAGAGCAGGATATAGAGAAGGAGAGAAGGCTGGAGAGAACTAGAAAGGAGTTTGTTGCAGCGGTATCCCATGAGTTAAAGACTCCTATTACTTTGATTGACGGCTATGCAGTAGCGTTAAAGGATGATATTTTTGAAGGAGCAGATAGAGATTACTACCTGGATATAATAATAGATGAAGCAAGTAAAATGGGAAGCCTAGTAACAGATATGCTTGACTTATCACAGCTTGAATCAGGCAGCTTTAAGCTTAATAGACAAGAATTTAATTTGACAGAGCTTATTACTTATACACTTAAGAAATATGGAACGCTTATTGAAGAAAAGTCAGTTAAACTGTATACAAATTTAATTGATCCTGTAATTATAAATGCAGATTGGAGCCGCATGGAGCAGGTAATCACCAATTTTATTACTAATGCTATAAGACATGTGGACAATGAGGGTACTATAACTATCAATACTTCAAAAGTTCAGGATAGTATAAAGGTTGAAATTGAAAATACGGGATCTTCAATTCCGGAAGAAGAAATGAAAAGGCTTTGGGATAAATTTTATAAGCTTGATAAGTCTAGAAACAGAAAGCTTGGAGGTACGGGTATTGGATTGTCTATTGTAAAGAATATATTAGAACTTCATGAGTATTCCTATGGAGTAGAAAATACTGAAAAGGGAGTTAAATTCTATTTTGCTGTATCTCTAGTAAAAAATGAAAATAATAATGATTAAAAAAATAAGCCTAGGAATTAACCTAGGCTCTTTTTTTTATTACTTTAAACCTTGTTCGTAGGATTCAACCATTTTCTTAACCATTTGTCCGCCTACGCTTCCAGCTTCTCTTGAAGTAAGGTCTCCATTGTAACCTTCTTTTAAATTAACTCCTACTTCACTAGCTGATTCCATTTTAAATCTGTTTAATCCTTCTTTTGCTTGAGGTACTAAAGTTCTGTTATTATTATTTGCCATATTAAATTCCTCCTTTTTATTAATATGTAACTTTATGTTGGTTCATTGTTGTATTATAAGTTTGTACAATTTGAGAGTTTATATCCTATGAAACTATAGGTAAATGGTGAACATTTTTCCTTTAAAGTAAAATGAGGAACTTATATTAAAGCAAAGACTGTTACGAAATTTAATATAACCCTAACGTATTAAAAATATTCTGAATATATTTAATGCTGAATAATCAACTAAGTTCATAAATATTAAGTAATTTTAGTTACTTAATAATATTTGTTGGTTAGGAGAGAAATCTATGAAAGAATTTTATTAGGAGCTTATTTTCTACATAGAACCTTAAATTAAAATATATTTATAAAGAAAAACCTGAGCCTAAGCTCAGGTCTCTTATTAAATATTATTTTAAACCTTGTTCGTAGGATTCAACCATTTTCTTAACCATTTGGCCTCCTACTGAACCATTTTCTCTTGAAGTAAGGTCTCCATTGTAGCCTTCATTTAAGCTAACTCCTACTTCTCTAGCTGCTTCCATTTTGAATCTGTCTAATCCTTCTCTTGCTTGAGGTACTAATGTTCTGTTATTTCTTCTTGACATGATTGAATTCCTCCTTTTTTTTATTATGTAGTTAATTTCTAGTTGAACCTTTGTTGTAATAACAGTATGTGTAGGTTAAGGTTTTATATCCTATGAAAGTAGTGGAAGTACATGCAGTGCTTGGCAATTTTCTCTATTTTAAAATTTAGATTTGAAGTTAGGAAAAGGCTTTTATTATTGAGGAAGATGTCTACTTACACTTGCTGCTGATTTGAACTTATGTATTGTATAAAAAAATTTATTATGTGGATTGATAGGGATAATTGAATATTCTATATAACTAAAAAAGGTGCAAATTTGCACCTTTTTTATGTTGATTACTTATATGAATTAGACTTACAATTTCTATGGAAGCATTATAAATCTTAATATGAACAATAATGCAAGTATATAAACTATTGGATGAACCTCTTTTCTTTTTCCTGTAACTAGCTTAACTATTGGATAGAAGATTATTCCTGCAGCTATACCATTTGCAATGCTGTAGCTGAATGGCATAATAGCTATTGTAAAGAATGCTGGAAGGGCCTCTGTAAAATCATCAAAGTTTATCTTTGTAACAGCACCCATCATAAGTACCCCAACAATTACAAGAGCTGGAGCAGTTGCTTCAGCTGGTACAACTCCAACCAATCCGCTAAAGAATATTGAAAGTATAAATAACACACCAACTGTAAAGGAAGTTAAACCTGTTTTACCGCCCTCTGAAATACCAGAAGTTGATTCTACATAAGTAACTACAGTACTAGTACCAAGCATTGAACCAACAGTAGTAGCTACTGCATCTGATAAAAGAGCCTTAGGCATATTTTTTACTTTTCCATCTTTATCAAGCATGTTTGCCTTTTGTGCAGTTCCAACAAGAGTTCCAAGAGTATCGAATAAGTCAACTAAGCTGAAAGTGATAACTACCATTACTACACTCATTAATGCTCCAAGTACTCCCTTACCACCACCGTGTCCAAGTAGTCCACCAAAGTCCATTTTGAAAAATGTAGGAGCTAGTGAAGGAGGTGCGCTAATTATGTTTGCACCACCAAGGTGAGTAATTCCAAAAGGAATACCTATTAATGTAGTTAATATAATTCCAATAAGCATTGAACCTTTAACGCCTCTTGACATTAGAATAGCAGTTATTGCAATGCCTATTAATGTAACTAATGCTGATGGAGTAGTGAATTTTCCAAAGGTAACTAGTGTTTCTGGGCTTGCTACAATGATACCACCGCTCTTAAGTCCAATTAGAGCTATAAACAAACCAATACCACCGGATATAGCTAATTTAAGGTTATGAGGTAGTGCATCTACAATTTTTTCTCTAATAGAAGTTACTGTAATTATTATAAATAAAACACCGGAAATAAATACTGCTGCAAGTGCTTGCTGCCAGGTATAGCCTAAAGTTAAACAAACGCTATAAGTGAAAAATGCATTTAAGCCCATACCTGGTGCTTGTGCAAAAGGTAGGTTAGCATAAAGTGCCATTACTAAGGTTCCTACAGCTGCTGCAATACAGGTAGCTGCAAAAACAGAAGCAACTACTGGGTCATTTAATGCAGTAAAGGCAGCTGCACCATCACCTTTAATATTAGCTGCATTCATACCTGCGAACTTTAAAATGTTTGGGTTAACGAAAATTATATATGCCATGGTAATAAAAGTAGTTATACCAGCAAGTATTTCCGTTTTCACATTAGTGTTATTCTCTGATAGCTTGAACATTCTTTCAAGAATGGATGAATTTTGGTTTGAATTTGACATATGTGTACCTCCTCGCCCTTCTTTGAGAATCACAAAGATAATTAATCTGTGTGTCTCCTTAAATAAAAATAGTATTCCACTTTTGGCTAATAAAATCCAAAGGTGAAATACTTATTTTACATAATGAGGTAAAATATATATTTACTAAGGATTCAGCCATAGCCAAAAGATTGTAAGGTCTTCTGTAGAAACTCCTGAACCATATTATCAGGAATATATGGATGAATAATTTTTACTATATAAATATACGGTTTTATTTTACCTCTGTCAATACATTTTGAACAAAAAAGCGAATATTTCTACAAAATTTTTATTTAACATTCGACTTTATTGTCTAAAAACTTGCTGTTCTAAATCCCATATCCTTGTTACAAAGTCACAATAAAAATCGCTTTCGTGGCATACTAGAACCACTGTGCCGTTAAAATTAACTATAGCTTCCTTTAGAGCTAATTTAGCATTAACATCTAGATGGTTTGTTGGTTCATCAAGCAGCAGCCAATTTCCAGGGTACATCATAAGTTTGCAGAGTCTAACCTTTGCTTGCTCACCACCGCTTAAGCTGCTCATTTTTTGAAATATTAATTCTTGCCTTAAGCCGCATCTTGCCAAAGCCTCGCGTATTTCTCTTTGGGTCTTTTTGGGGTAAGCATTCCATACTTCCTCAATGGCAGTTAAATCACTAGCCTTAGTCTCCTGCTCAAAATATATAGGGGTTAGAGATTCACCAAGTTTTATTTTGCCTCCAAGTGGCGGTATAACTCCCATTATTGTCTTTAATAGAGTAGACTTGCCTATTCCATTGCAGCCTGTTACAGCTATTCTCTCACCTTTAGTTATATGGAGATTAAGATTATTCATAATTGGATAGTTATAGCCAATGTTTAAATCATAACTATCAAATACATGCTTCCCTGAATCACCAGAGAATATAAATGAGAAGTTTGATTTTAGAGAAGGCTTTGGTTTTTCAAGTCTCTCAATTTTATTTAGCTGCTTCATCTTACTCTGAGCTCTTTTAGTAGTAGCAGCTCTTACAATATTCTTTTTAATAAAATCCTCCATACGTTTAATTTCTTCCTGCTGCTTTGCATATTGCTCAATATACCTTTTAGTTTCTTCATCCTTTAGTTTTAAATATTTATTGTAGCTTCCTGGATAGCGTTTAATATTAGTAAACTCCAGGTGATATATAACATTAGTTATTTTATCTAAAAAATCAGTATCATGTGATATAACCATAAAACTATTAGGATAGTGCACAAGGTATTCTGAAAGCCATTCAATATGCTCCTTATCCAAGTAGTTTGTTGGCTCATCAAGAAGAAGTATATCTGGATTTTCCAGTAGCAGCTTAGCCAACTTAACTTTAGTTCTCTGACCGCCACTTAATTTTTCTACTGGTGTACTCATGTCTAGTGCAAATAAACCTAAGCCTTGTGCCACTTGATCTATTTTACTATCAATACTATAAAAATCACTAATATATAGTTTATCTTGAAGTACTCCTAAATCCTTTAAGAGTCTTTCCATATCCTCAGAGGCGCAGTGACCTAGCTTGTCGCCTATATCAAGCATCTTTTTTTCTATTTTGTAAAGGTCACTGAATACTTGCCGGAGTGTATCTCTTATACTTAATCCCTCTGTAAGAATTGAATGCTGATCTAAGTAGCCAACCTTTTTAGAGGAAGAATATTGCATAGTACCGCTGTCTGGTACAAGTCTTCCAGTTAATATATTAAATAGGGTAGTCTTACCGGCACCATTACTTCCAACTAAACCAGCGTGATCTTCCTTTAAAAGTCTAAAGGATATATTATTTAATATTGTTTTATCTCCAAAACTAAAATTTAAATTTTCAACGTTAATTATGCTCATTTTAATACCTCCTGTGGTTTAACTTTTATTTAACCTATTGTTAAGGCAGTTAATTTTATATTTAAAAGTGTAAATATTTATTAAAAGCTGCTAGAGAAAAAGCCTCAAAAAGCACAAAAGGAAAGGGGAGATTAACTCCTCTTTCCTAAATATATAAACGTGCTTTTATATGCTTATGTGCTGAATGCAGCTAGCTATAAAAGAAATGTTTACTTAAATCCTTAAATCCAAAACAGCCAGTATAACTTACAACCTTTGCATAATTAAAATAATGCAGTAAAAAATAATACTGTTTTAAAAGTAAGAATTTAAGACGTAAAAAAGAGTCTTATCTTCAAATGGTAATTTCTATTAGGTTTTTAGCTTAAAAAAGGGCAGACTTCCCCTAGGTTAAGCTAAAACCGCTGTTAGAATTACCATTTTACACACGATAGACTCACATCTCCTTTATAGAAATAAATATTTACTACTATAGTATATACCAGAAAAGAAAAAAAGTATACATTAAATGTAAAAAAGCTGCCCCAATATTTTGGAACAGCTTTAGTATAATTATTTTGAAATTTCGTTTAAAAGACTAATTGTGTATTGGGCTGCCATACTTTGCTGCTCAGCAGAAGTAATCTTGGCTGAGTTATCACCCTTTTGAGGGCCGTAGCTTCCAAACTGTGCATGGTTTCCACCTTCAATTGCCTTAAATTCTGCATCCTCTGGTACTAAGGATTTAGCTCCCTGTACTTTTTTTAAATCTGCGCAGCCATCTTCTGTGCCCCAAACAGAAAGTACTTTAAGGTTTTGTTTTGACATGTTATTTTTATCCTGAGGGTATGCTGCATATAGAACAAGTCCCTTAACTTGATCTGGATGTTTATAAGCATAACTAGCAGCCATTACTCCCCCTAAGGAATGACCACCTATTACCCAGTTTTCTACATCTGGATTAGCAGCTATTACATCCGAAGCTTTATCTGAACTTAAGATTGCTAGATTAAGCGGCATTGGAGCAATGATAACTTTATATCCACTAGCGGCTATCTTGCTGCATAGAGGTGCGTAGGCATCAGCAGCTACTTTTCCACCAGGATAAAATATAAAGCCAGTTTTTGATTTTTTCTCTTTTGGAGCAAAAGTTATAAATTTATCCTTGCTAATTTCTATACTTGAGCTGTTATTAAATACGGCTGTAGCTTCTTCAGCTGGGCGATAATAACTGGAAACCCATATAGCACAGTAAGCTGTTAACAATAATACTATTGCAAGTGGAATGAATTTAATTAGTTTTTTCTTTTTCATAAAAGCCTTCTCCCAAAAAAAATTATATCAATATAATTATACTGCATAGTTTAATAACTTTCGATAAGGAATTTTTTGATGAAAATAGGGCATAATATTATTGTTACAATTTTCTTCATAAATCGATTTTATGCTTTTACCATAATTAGTGGTTTTTCAAAAAGTTATAATTATGTTATAATAAAACGGAAAAAATAGATGGAGGTATGTTCTATGCACAAAAAATTATCAAAAGATGCGTATGGTGGTGTTGCTGGTAAAGATTATGTTCCTTATATTTCCAGTGGCTCTAAGTTTGGTGGAAACGTTTCAGTATTAATTATCGGTATTATTTTATCTGTATTATTTGCGGCGTCCACTGCTTATTCTGGTATGAAATCAGGACTTACAGTTGCTGCAGGTATACCAGGTTCTATAATAGGTTCCGCATTTATAGCGGCATTTGCTAAACAAAAAGGTATCCTTGGTAAAAACTTAGTTCAAGGTATGTCAAGTGGCGGAGAATCTGTTGCTAGTGGTATGATCTTCGTTTTACCAGCCGTTTTATTAATTGGCTCCAAAGTTTCTTTCCTAGAAGGCTTTCTTGTAGGTGTAGGTGGAGTTTTATTCGGTTTAGGTATAGCTTCTCTTGTTTATAATTATTTATTAGTTGAAGAACACGGAAAGTTAATGTACCCTGAGTCAATGGCTATATCTGAAACACTTGTTGCTTCAGAAGGTGCTGGAGATTCACTAAAGTACATGGGAATCGGATTCGGAATAAGTGGAATTATAACTGTTATAACTGGATCATTCTTAAATATAGCTAATAATGTTATAAGCTATATAAATGAATCCTTCTACAAATGGAAATTTGAAGTTGAAGTTAATCCTCTATTATTAGGTATAGGATTCATAGTTGGATTAGAAGTATCCTTAACTATGTTTGCTGGTTCATTATTAGCTAACTTCGGTATTTTACCTTTAATAGGTTATTTTTCTTCTTTTGCAAAAGATGGTATAACTGTATGGAATAATCCTAGCGTTGCAATAAATGCTATGAAGGTTAAACACATTGCTGGTAGCTATGTAAAATATATAGGTGCTGGAATGATGCTTTCAGGTGGATTAATAGGTGCAATAAAGCTTATACCTACAATAGTATCATCCATAAAGGAAACACTTAATGCTAAGGCTACAGGTGCAGGAAAATCATCTGCTAACATAATATTAATTAGCGGAGTAGTAATAGGCTTTATTGCTGGATTTGTTATATCCGGTGGAAATATATTAATGGCAATAACTGCTTCTATTTTATCACTATTCTTATCATTACTATTTGTTATAGTTTCTGGTCGTTTAACTGGTACAATTGGAACTTCAAACCTTCCTGTATCCGGTATGACTATAGCTTCTTTAGTTCTTGTAACTTTATTATTCGTTGTAATGGGATGGAAAAGTCCTGAGAACAACAGATCTTTACTTTTATTTGGTACATTTATAGTTATTGCTATATCAATAGCTGGTGGTTACAGCCAATCACAAAAGGTTACTTTCGTTATAGGTGGAGACAAGAGCGAAATGGATAAATACTTCGCTATAGCTAGTATAGTTGGTGTTGCAGTAGTTGTAGGAGTTATATTATTACTTTCAAATCAACTTTCAATGACTGGTGATAATGTTCCATTCGCATTACCTCAAGCTAACCTAATGTCAACTTTGACTGCTGGTATAATGTCTGGTCAATTACCATGGGCTATGATAATAGTTGGTGCAGTTATGGGAGTCGTTTTATACTTCTTAGATCTTCCTATAATGACAGTTGCTATAGGATTCTATTTACCAATTGCTACAACTTCTATAATATTAATTGGCGCATTAGTTCGTCTATTTATTGAAAAGACTTCAAAGTCTGAACAAGAAAAGGAAGTTAAGGTTTCCAATGGTATAAGTTTATCTTCCGGACTAGTTGCTGGTGGTTCTATTATAGGACTTGTAGGTATAATTCTTCAAGTAACAGGAGTTATAACTGGAAGCGGTCCAAGTGGCTTTGCTGCTTCAAATGGAATGGCATTTGTAATATTAGTAGTTCTTGTAATAGCTACTATAATACCTTTACTAAACAGTAAAGTAAAAAATGTTGAATAGCAGAAAACAGCTTTAAATATAATACTTAAAGTCTCACATAATTTATAATATAAAGTAGATATTAGATGGCAGCGTATAAAAGCTGTCATCTTTTTTTGCATGCACATTTAAACAAGCCTAGAAAGCTAAAGCATTAAATACTTTTCTGTTAGTTAGTGAATACTATGGTGTTTATGGTAACTTTTATGGTTAACTAACGTATATATAGTTATAGCATGGCTTAGTAATATTTATAAGGGGGAGCCTTTTTATGAGAAGAGCATTTATGTTTATATGTTCTCTAGTTATTACTGCAATATTTATTGGATGTCAGCCTGTGACAAAGCAAGTTTGTATTGACTGGGTTGATGCAATAAAAGTCAATGGTAAAGTTTATTCAAATAACTACAGACAGATTATTACTGACGAAAAGATAATAGATAAGGAAATTGACGTTGTAAAATTTAAAGTTGCTGAAAATATAAACGATCCTGAATATAGATTAAAAGACGGTGATGCTACTTTTCTGCAGCCTGGAACAAAGATATTTTCAGTTAAAGGGTATGATAAGAATAAAGTAGCAGCAGTAAAAGTGGGGGTAAATTGGATATTATATATTGCAGAAGGTAATAGAGATTTAGTAACGGAGGATAAGGAAGAGTACATTAGTGCTTCAAAGCTTGTAGTAGCAGGTATAAATGAAAAGAAAATAGAGATAGAGGATAAGAATAAAATAGAAGAAATAGCTAAAATATTAAAGCAAAACTCTAATATATCACAGATGCCAGACCTTAATAATCAAAAGAGATTTAGTTTTTACTTTGTTATAAAAGATAAGGATGGAATAGGCAAAATAGCTACAAGGTATTATTTATCCTATGAAGACATAAATAATGACGGATATATTGAAGCTGGAAATAATATTTTAAAGGTTAATAACACTATAAATAAAATGCTTACTGAGGGTCTATAAAAGTAATGAAAAGGATTATGGTTGTCTGTAGTCCTTTTTATTATTGTCTTTATTAGGATACTTCTAATTTGAAAGTAGGTGTTTATTATTTGATATTTTGTATATAATTGGTATAATATATATATATATATCAATTTAAGGAGGAATAATTGTGAAGTCTATGAACAAGAAGGTTGTGAGTATAGCTACTTCTATTATACTTGCAGCATCCTTTATTACTGGCTGTAATAAAACTAATAACCAGGACAGTCAGGCAGTATTTAATAACATAAAGAGTGAAACTAAAATAGAAAATATGTCAAATACTATAAAAGAACTAACTTCAGAAAAATATGAGGGTAGATTAACTGGCTCTTTAGAAAATAAAATGGCAGGAGACTTCATTGCAGAGCACTTTAAAAAGATTGGGCTTCAAAGTCCAAAAGATATAAACGACTTTATGCAGTATTATAAACAAAATACTATTAAAATGAAGAATAGGCCACTTATGAAAACCTTTGATTCTTCCAATAACATTTTGAAGGAATATCAGTTTCTTGATAACTTTTATTTTACTCTAGCAGCACATAGAAAAATTAATGGTGTTGTTGCTGCACCAATGTATTATGTAAGCAAAGAATCTGATTTAAATAAGGATAATAAGGAATTAGAGAATAGAGTGCTGCTTATACCTAAAGAAGTTTATTTAAATAAGAATATAAGTGATTTTGATAACATTCTAAATTTAGTTCCTAGTATAAAAGCTTTAGTAATAGAAAGGGATAAAAATGATCCAAAACAGTTTGAAGCGGGATATTTTATGAATCCAGTAAATGTTCCATCTCCTACTTCAATAAATAATGATGGAACATTTATGGTGATGTGTGATTCGCCCACCTTTTTAGAGCTAAAAGCATCTGCTGAAAAGGAGCAGTCATTATACTTAGAAGCAAGCTATGAAATAGAGACTAAAGAAGTGGCAAACATTGTAGGTATGATACCTGGAAGTGACCCTAAGCTTAAAGATGAATATATTATGATAAGCTGCCATTACGATCACATAGGGAACAATATGAATGGTACTTATAACCCAGGAGCTTTTGATAATGCCTCGGGAACTTCTGTAATGATGGAGGTTGCAAGGATACTTAAGGCCAAGGATATAAAACCCAAAAAATCTATAATTTTTGTTGCTTTTAATGGAGAAGAAAATGGTCTTATAGGCTCTAATAAGTTTGCATTTAATCCACCTTGTGATTTGAGCAAGACTGTGGATATAAATCTTGATATGGTAGCGGGTAAAAATGATCTTCCTTTGACCTTTTATTCTACAAAGGACAGTGACTTGATTAACGATTTATCCGTTTATGCTGATAAATTAAAAATAGCTCATGATAAAAAAACAGGGAATAGAAGCGATCATACATCTATAGAAGATATGGGGGGGCAGGCTGTTACACTAACAGAATGGGATATGAAATCAGGCTACCACAGCCCAAAGGATACTATTGATATTATTGATACAAAAGAATTGGGTAAAATAGCTGATTTTATTTGCTACTATATAACTAATAAGGCTCTCTAACACAAAAGTACAAGATGCTTTGAAAAACGTCTGTAACAATTACTTTCTGTGTAAATTATAGAGTAAAGATTTTATAAATAAAAAAGTCAGTATCTTAAATTATAAATTAAAATAAGATACTGGCTTTTTTTATCCTAAATAAGCTTCCTTAACCTTTTCATCCTTTAAAAGGTCTTTTGCATTACCTTCTAATACTACTCTGCCAGTTTCCAGTACATAAGCTTTGTTAGCTATGGAAAGGGCTAGGTTGGCATTCTGTTCTACCAAGAGTATAGTGGTGCCAGCTTCATTTATTTGTTTAATTATATTGAATATTTCTTGAACTACAATAGGAGCGAGGCCCATGGAAGGTTCATCTAAAAGCAGAAGTTTAGGCTTTATCATCATAGCTCTGCCAATAGCCAGCATTTGCTGTTCTCCACCGCTGAGGGTACCAGCAAGCTGTTTTCTTCTTTCCTTAAGTCTTGGGAATTTTTCAAATACAAAATCATAGTCTGCTTTAAAATTAGCTTTATCCTTCCTAGTATAAGCACCTAGCTCTAAGTTCTCCATTACAGTCATGCTGGAAAATACTCTTCTTCCTTCTGGCACATGGGCTATACCAAGACTAGGCAGTTTATGAGCTGATAATGTTTTAAGTGGTGTATCACCAAATAGTATTTCACCAGACTTAGGAGTTTCAAGTCCTGAAAGAGTTCTAAGAGTGGAGGTCTTTCCAGCGCCATTAGCACCAATGAGGGTAACTATTTCTCCCTGACCAATTTCTAGGTTAATTTCTTTTAAAGCATGAATAGAGCCATAATAGAGATTTAAGTCCTTAACAGTTAGCATGCAGCTGCCTCCTCTCCAAGGTAGGCTTTAATAACTGCAGGGTGACTCTTTATATAATCAGGAGCACCTTGAGCTATTATTTTTCCGTAATCTACCACCACAATTCTCTCACAAAGTCCCATAACCAGCTTCATATCATGCTCAATTAAAAGTACTGCTAACTTATATTCTTCTCTAATCCAAGTAATCAGCTTCATTAGCTCCTGAGTTTCCTGTGGATTCATACCTGCCGCAGGTTCATCCAAAAGCAAAAGCTCTGGTTTAGCTGCTAGTGCTCTAACTATTTCAAGCTTTCTCTGTTCTCCATAGGATAGGCTAAGAGCCAATTCATTTCTTTTATTCCAAAGGCCAAATACCTCTAAAAGTTTTAAACTTTCGGCCTCAATTCTTGCCTCTTCGCTAAAATAGCGTGGAGTCCTTAATATGGAATGAAGCAGATTATATTTTGCTTGAAAGCTAAAAGAGATTTTAACATTATCAAGTACAGTCATGTTGCTAAAAAGTCTTATATTTTGAAAGGTTCGGCAAATGCGCTTCTTTGTTATTTCATAAGGCTTTTTACCATGGACATATTCCTGGTTAAAACTTATAGTTCCACTAGTAGGAGAATAAACTCCAGTAAGCATATTGAAAATAGTTGTTTTTCCAGCACCATTAGGACCTATGAGTCCCACAAGCTCTCCATGGTTAATGTTAATTGAAAAATCCGATACAGCGGTAAGCCCGCCAAAACATATTTTTAAACTATCTGCTTGAAGAAGCATTTGCATTACCTCCTTTTTTACCAATGTCTTTAAATATTTTAAAGGATAATTCCTTGTTGCCCATTAGTCCTTGAGGTCTGAATATCATAATTAGTATGAGGAGAAGAGAATATACAATCATTCTATAATTAGCAAATTCTCTAAGTGCCTCTGGAAGCAGTGTTAGTATACCAGCTGACAGCATTGAGCCAGTAAGACTTCCCATACCTCCAAGAACTACATAAGTTACAATTTCAATGGATTTCATAAAGTTAAAACTATTTGGTTCTAGGAACATAAAATAGTGTGCATAAAGAGCTCCAGCAACTCCTGCAAAGAAGGAAGATATTATAAAAGCAATAAGTTTATATTGAGTTGTATTTATTCCCATAGCCTCTGCTGCAATTTCATTTTCCCTTACTGCAATCATAGCTCTACCTTGAGTGGAATTTATTATATTCTTTAGTACAACAAAAGTAATAATTACACCTAAGAATACCCAGGTAAAAGTAGTTTTTGGAGGAATTCCTGCCAGCCCCCTAGCTCCTCCAACAGGCTCGATATTTGTTATTGCGACTCTTATCATTTCACCAAAACCAAGAGTGGTAATAGCAAGATAGTCTCCTTTAAGCCTTAATATAGGAAGTCCTATTAGAAAGCCTATAATTCCAGCTGCAGCTCCGCCTCCAACAACACATAGTAAGAAAGGTAGGTGAAGCTTTAATGTTAACATTGCCGCTGCATAGGCTCCTACTGACATAAAACCAGCATGCCCCAATGTTAGTTGGCCAGTAAAGCCTATTACTAAATTCAAGCTAAGTGCTAGAATCATGTTTATCCCAATAAGTATCAAAATTTGTTCATAGTATCTGTTTAGAAATCCCCCTTTAATTAATCCAAACAAAACAAAATAAACTAAAAGAGCAAAGATAATATTAATAATTGTTTTTTTGTTGATTTTTAACACAAATATCACCTACACTTTCTCACTGGACTTCTTGCCTAGCAGTCCTGAAGGTTTTATTACTAGTACTAAGATTAATATGCCAAAAGCAATTGCATCTGAAAGTTTAGAAGATATATATGCTTTAGTTAAGGTTTCTGCTATACCCATAAATAGACCACCAAAAATTGCTCCAGGTATTATACCTATACCGCCAAGTACAGCTGCTATGAAAGCTTTTAGACCAGGCATTACACCCATTAATGGGTCAATCCTATTATAGAGAATACCTACCAAAACACCAGCAGCACCAGCTAGTGCAGAGCCTATAGCAAAGGTTATAGATATAATATTATCTATATTGATTCCCATAAGCACAGCAGCATCCTTATCTAGCGCAGCTGCTCTCATAGCTTTTCCAACTTTTGTTTTATATACAACAAACTGAAGAAGTAGTGCTAAAACTACTGATACACATAAGATTATTAGCTGTAGATTATTTATTTGAAGTGCCCCAAAGCTAATATTTTTTTGTGGCAGAATAGATGCTGGATAAGGTTTAGGGTTAGGTCCAGCTATAAATCTAGTAGCATTTTCTAAAAATAGGGAAACACCAATAGCTGTAATTAAAAGAGCTATTTTTGGTGATTTACGCAGTGGTTTATAAGCTGCTTTTTCAATTAAAATACCAAGAAGTGCTGAGAGAGTCATAGCTATAAGAAGGGTAGGTATGAAGCCTAAATGTAAAGTGGTACATACATAGAAGCCTATAAAGGCACCTATCATGTACACATCTCCATGAGCAAAATTTATAAGTCCAATAATTCCATAAACCATAGTATATCCAAGTGCTATTAGTGCATAAACACTTCCAAGAGCTAAACCATTTATAATCTGCTGAATTACTATCAAAATTATCATCTCCTCCACTAGCTTTTAAATGACAGCAGAGGTCTGCTGTCATTTGTATAAGGTTATTTATGTTTGTACTTATGATGGCAAATTATAAATTAAGGGTTAACTCTCAATGTAAATTTAGTTTTATCTCCATCAACCTTAACAATAACTGCGGATTTTACTGCATTCCTCTTCTCATCAAAGGATACTTTTCCTGAAACTACAGTAACATTAGTTTTCTTTAAGGCTTCCTTTATGCTGTCACCATCTGTCTTTCCAGCAGCCTTAATTGCTTCAACAAGGATTTTACCAGCATCATAGTTTAAGACCGCCATAGTATCAGGTGTAGTTTTATATTTATCTTCATAGGATTTCTTAAAATCAGTTACTTCCTTTGAGGTATCTTCAGGTGAGTAGTGATTTGAGAAATAAGCTCCGTTAACTGCTTCACCGCCTATTTTAAATAAATCTGCTGAGTCCCAGCCATCTCCACCTACAAATGTTGAGGTTATTCCTAGTGCTCTTGCTTGTTTAGCAATTAGAGCAACAGTACCGTAATAATCAGGAAGGAATAATACTTGTGGATTTAATGCTTTTAATTTAGTTAGCTGTGCATTGAAGTCCTGTTCACCTTTGTTATAGTTCTCAGATGCAACAACTTTACCACCAAGCTTTTCAAAATTTGACTTGAAGTTTTGAGCTAAGCCGCTGGAGTAGTCATTTCCATTATCAAATAGTACAGCAGCAGTTTGTGCCTTTAAGCTTTCAAAAGCAAATTTAGAAGTAACAACTCCTTGGAATGGATCTTGGAAGCAGGAACGAAATACATATTCGCCAGAGTCTGTGACTTTAGGATTTGTACCAGTTCCAGTTACCATAGGTACCTTGAATTGATTTGCAATTGGACCTACAGAGCTGCATTGAGAACTGGTTAGTGGACCTACTATACCAACTACCTTGTCATTGTTTATTAGCTTTTGAGCCGCAGTAGCAGAGGTAGCTGGCTTACTTTCGTCATCTTCAAAAACAAATTTAATATTTTTTCCAAGCACTCCACCAGATTTATTAACTTCCTCCTGAAGTATTTCTAAGCCATTTTTAGCTGATTGTCCGTATGTAGCTACATCACCAGTTAGTGATAGAATAGCTCCTATTTTTATTTCATTAGAGTTAGAGCTAGCTTTACTGCAGCCTGCCATAACTCCCAATGTCAACATCATACTTAGTGCTAAAGCAATTCTCTTTTTTACCATTTATAATTTCCCCCTTAAAATTTAAATCCTTTTTAATAATAAAATACTTAAGATCACTAATGTCGCTTATATCGCTAATGTCTGATTGCATTTTAAATCCCCCCTCAGAACTAATTTTTTGCATGCAAATAAAAGGTCCAACGCAAGCTTCTCTAATCACTATTGTGTATCACTTTGTGAAACACTTTGGTGAAAGAAAAACCTACGCCGGACCTTTTATATCAGCGGTGTAACATTGCGCTAGTTGCAATGTCTGTATCGCTCGGTCCAGACTTAAGCAATGCTTAACGGAACCCTAGATACACTTTTTCTTACTAGTATGAATTTTGCAGGATGACAAATTGCAAATTTCATTTTTATTATAATATCATGTATTGTAAAAGGTTGCAAGAGTAATATTGCAATGATAATGTTTACATAAAAAATTTTATTATAATATAATGATTTTTTAATTAAATAACATATTAGTTAATTAATTTAGTTAAACTAGAGTATAGATATAGATGCATATATTATTTATTTCTATATAATTTATTTCATAATATAACTTATTTTGGAGGCATGTTAATTGAAAAGCATACTAAGATTAATTTTATGTGCAAGCAGCGTTTTATACTTGATGTTTCTATTTAATGAAAATGTACAAGGCTTTGAAGTGAATAAATCTTCATTGCCAGATGAGCAACTTTGCATACAGCATAACGAAATTGAAAAAGGTGAAAAGATAATTTATTTAACCTTTGATGATGGTCCTAGTATACTTACAAGTAGAATATTGGACATATTAAAAGAACAGGACGTTAAGGCCACATTTTTTCTTATAGGTAATCAAATAAATGGATTTGAGGATGTAGTAAAGAGAATTAATAATGAAGGACATAGTATGGGACTTCATACTTATTCACATAACTTCAAAAAGATATACCGCAATAAGAGTTCTTTCATTAATGAAATGGTGGATTGTCAAGTAGAGATAGTGAGGGCTACAGGCAGTTCCACTAATGTAATTCGATTTCCAAGAGGAAGTAGAAGGCTATTAAGCAACGAATTGTTAAATCAGTTACATGACTACAATTTTAAAATATATGATTGGAATATGGAAACAAAAGATGGGCTTAATCCAAAACTATCTCCAGATAAGCTATATAGAGAGGCTACGAAGAGATGTGAACAGTCATCAAATATAATTTTGCTTATGCATTGTGATTATATGCACAAAAATACCTGCAAGGCATTACCAAGAATAATAATGTACTATAAAGAACAAGGATATGAATTCAAAGCTATCACTGAAGAAACTCCTGAGTTATATTTTCCTATTTCCAGAAAAACTTTTAACTTTTTTAAAGCAGCACTCTAATGTTAGAATGCTGCTTTAATTTTTCAAATATAAGAAGCTGAATTAGAGGTTTATTTTATAGGTACTAAGGGGATAAAATATTTAAGTGTATTTTATTGACACCAATACAAGGAAATGGTTTAATAAATTTACCAGTGTTTAATAATGGAAAAGATTACGGGGACTAAGGAATAATTGCACATTAGATTAAGTGCTTTCTTAAAATATTTTAATTAATGGAAGGGGTTCTTTTAAATGAAGAGTATAATTATTTATTCTACAAAGCATGGAACTACAGAAAAGGCAGCAAGGATATTAAGCGCAAAGCTTCCAGGAGAGGTAGTACTTAAAAATATCATGAAAGAAAATGTTTCTTCTTTGGAGGAATATGATAATGTTATACTAGGCGGATCAATTTATATTGGAAAAGTACAAAAAAATCTAACAGAGTATATGCAGAAAAACCTAAAAGAGCTTCTCAGCAAAAGAGTCTCACTATTTTTATGTGCTGGTGAGACCAATGAAGAATTAGCAGCAAAGCAGATAAAGGGAGCATTTCCAGAAGAACTTTATAAAGCGGCTATATGCAAAGATAGCTTTGGCTTTGAGTTTAATTTTGATAAGTTGAACTTTTTTGAAAAGCTTATTATGAAAAAGGTAAAAGGTGTAAAGGAAAGCTATTATGAACTTAAAGAAGATTCTATTGATAGGTTTGCTAAAGTTATAGCTTCAAATAAATAGTATAAAAGAAATTAAATAACTAAAGCATATATTTCAGAAGTAAACAAAAGACTTGCTATTTATTGTAAAATAGTAAGCCTTTTGTTATTATATACACATTTCAGTTTTAATGTTAAGAAGTTAATGTACCTATCTTATTCAATAATTTTGTTACTGTTGAAAACGCCTCAGAAAGCTCAACTAATTCATCTAATTGTAATACACTTAGTTTCTTTAGAATTAAATCATCCACAAGACTAGTAGATTTTTCAACTAACTCTAGTCCATTATCGGTTAATTTAATATGAGTTACTCTTCTATCATTTTTATCTTTGACTTTAATAACATAACCTAAATCACTTAATTGTTTAAGGCATCTGCTAGTATTTGGTACTGTAATAGATAATCTCTTAGCTAGCACAGAGGATGTTATATCCGAGCTAAAATAAATTTCACGAAGAGCTCTAAATAAAATTGGGCTAATTTCCAGGATATCAGTAGGAAATACATCTAGAACTTCTTTTTCAAAAGCTGTATAAAAACTAATTATTTCTTGTATTACTTTCTTTTTATCTTCTTCACTCACTGTATTCATCTCCTGCAAATTAAATTGTGTAATTAACTAATTTGCTTTATTGGAAGTTTTAGATGTTAAAGTATATTTTCGAACTAATAGAATATCTACGCTTCTATTTTTAGCTCTTCCTGCCTCGGTAGAATTATCATATTTAGGCTTGTACTCACCTAAGGCTTGAATTTGAAATTTCTCTGGAGAAAGATGCCCCTGATCTACCATAACGTTCATAACATTTGAGGCACGCATATAACTCAAGTCCCAGTTTGAGCGATATTTGCTATTGTGTATTGGCACATTGTCTGTGTGACCACTAATCCTTATATCATTATCCAAATTCTTTAGCATATTTGATATTTGAAGTAGTACAGGATTAAAATTACTTAGGATTTCTGCTTCTCCAGAATTAAAAATTACTGCCTCTTGTATGTTTATGCTAAGCCCTTCTGCATCCAGGTTAACATTTACTTTATCCTGATAGCCATCTTTTTTTATCTCTTCTTCTAAAGTAGCTTTTAATCCAACCATCTTGTCCTGTTCAACTATACTGTTCATTTCAGCAGTGGAATTAGATAACTGCATAGGGCTTCCTCCTGTGCCTTGTAATGCACCAGAACCACCTTGGAAAATAACATTGAATTGTTGACTAAGCTGTTTAAATTTCTCGCTGTCAACTTTACTCATAGCAAACATAACGATAAAAAGTGCCAGCAAAAGTGTCAGCATATCTGAATAAGGTAGCAGCCAGTTTTCGTCTATATGCTCTTCATCATGCTTTTTTTTCCCTTTCATTATTAATCCCCTTTACACTAAACGTTAGTATTTACATCTTCAAGCTTTAATCTATCTTTAGGACTTAACATACTTACAAGCTTTTCTTGGATAGCTTTTGGATTTTTTCCTTCTTGAATTGCTAAAATGCCTTCCAGCATTATTTGCATAATAGCAACTTCTTCATGTGATTTTCTTTTTAATCTAGATGAGAATGGGTGCCAAACAACGTAACCAAAGAAAATTCCATATAGAGTAGCTATAAATGCTGAAGCTATTGATTCTCCAAGTTTTTCAGTATTGCTTAAATTTCCAAGGGCACCTATAAGACCTATAGCTGCACCCATAACACCAAGAGTAGGAGAAGCTCCGCCTGCGGTTGAAAAAATTGAAGCACCTGTTTTGTGTCTTTCTTCCATAGCTTCAATTTCATCAGTTAGAACTTGTCTAATATACTCCGGCTCATTACCGTCAACTATCATTTCTATTCCTTTTTTCATGAATTTATTTTCAAGCTCTTGTGCTCTTCCTTCTAGTGATAATAGTCCATTTTTTCTGGTCTGCTGAGCCATATCAACAATTAGATTAATTATTTCTACGGGATCTTCTTTAGCCTTGTCCTTAAAAAGAACTCCGAATAATTTTGGAATATTAAGAAATTCACTTTTTGGGAAAGAATTCATTACTGCTGCCATAGTACCAACAAGAATTACCATTACAGCTTCACCATTAACTAGTATAGCTGCACTTACACCCTTTAAAAACAATCCTGTAACAACTGCAATAAATCCCATGACTAAACCAACTAATAAGAATATATCCATTTTTCCACCTCAATTTACAAAATGATATGTGAAGCATGTCGAGTTATATACTAATTTGTAAGTATCACATATTAAGTATATTAACACATTAATTATCATATGAAAACTATCTTGTGATAGGTTTTTTTATAGCCCTCTAAAACTGAAAAATCATCTCCTTCTTAAGCACCTAGCAACACAGACATATTTTATATATCGAATTAATATTAAAAAGCTTTAAAGAAGAAAATGAAATAACATATAATTGTCTAAATCTAGTTATACTAAGTTTATATATAAAATTAATATAACTATTTTGGAGGTATTAATATGGAAAATAACAATGAAAGCTTAAACTTTAAAATAAATCCTGATGACTTTACAATTAAATTAAATGATGAATTCTTTGACCCTGAAGCAGAAGTTCCAGTGGATCAGGCTCATTTACTAAGGATGAACATAAATAAAAATGATGTACAGACAAATGCTCCAGTAGAGCAAATTCAAAAGGAAGCGCAAGAAGAGGCAGGACCTAATATAAAAATTGAAGTGACCAAATCAGGTGCAGAAGTTAACATAAATACAAAAAAAGTACCAAATCAGTGTAGCACTGAGAAGAATAGTAACAATAAGGCTATTTTGGGTGCTCTTATAGCTGTAGCAGGTATATTAATGTTTTATTCTCATAGGAGAAGATAAGTTAAGTTAAAATAAATAAAGCGGTGATATGTGAAATCATCGCTTAAATTATATGTACTTTTTTATACTGGAATTCTTAATGCTAAAAATGCTATAAAGCAAAATATTACAGTGATAATTGAAAATACTGATACAATTTTGGTTTCATCCCAACCACTGAGTTCATAGTGAAAATGTATTGGACTCATCTTGAAGAGCCTTTTGCCACGGAGTTTGAAGGAGGAAACTTGTAATACTACTGATAGTATTTCAACGACATAAATTATTCCAACTAAAAGTATGATTAGGGGAAGCTTTAATATCATAGCAACAGTAGCTACAGCACCACCTAAGGCTAATGATCCTGTATCTCCCATAAATACCCTGGCAGGATACATGTTAAACTTTAAAAATCCAGCTACAGCACCTACAACTGAAGTACAAAATATACATAGACTATAGTGCCCAAGTCCAAAGCTCAAGGTTGCAAAAAAGGTCATTATTAATAGGTTAATTGTTGCCGCTAAACCATCTAAGCCATCGGTAAGATTTGCACCATTGGTAGTACAAGCGAAATAGAAAATTATAAAAGGCAAATACCACACGTCCAATTGAATACTTTTGCTGGAAAATGGAATTAAAATACTTGTACCATATCCTAGAATATAGCAAGTATAGTAAGCTAGCCCGGCAGAAAAAATAACAAGCAGCAGCATCTTTTGATAAGCTCTAAGACCTAAGTTTTTTTTTCGTACTGCTTTCATGGCATCATCTAAAAATCCTATAAATCCAAAGCCTAAAAGGCCGAGAAGTGCTATTATACCTTCGTTTCTTATATTTTTAGTCATTAATAGCAATGTAATTATTATTGAGAGTATAAAAATAATACCTCCAAAGGTAGGTGTTCCTGATTTTTTTTGATGATGCTCTGGCTCTTCTTCCCTAATATGCTGTCCAAGTTTTAATAGACCTAAAGATGGAATTAAAAGGGTTCCAACAATAAGTGAAATCAAAAATGATACAAGCACTGTTAGTATAATCATTCCGTTCACAACAGTACCTCCTTAATAATTTATTTTGAACGCAAAGCTTATGCTCTATAAAATTAGTTCTTCTTTATTATAAATATATGATTTGAATCTTAGATGTATTTTCAATTTATTGAATAAAATTCATAACTTTGATTTTTAGGTTTAGCTTGTAGAACCTGTGGGAAAGCTTTAAATATAAGGGACTATGTGGTATAATTTGTATTAAAATTATATTTTTTATTTTTAAAGGCTGTCACCACTTTTCAATAAATTGAAAGTGATAGAACTTTTTTTCGAAGGGATGAATTGTATTGTTTGATGTTCAGTGGGAAGAAGAGCTTTTATGCAATGTTAAAAGGAATATTATTTGGACACTTGAAAAAAATTATAACAACAATCAAACTTTAATGGCAAAGGATTTGAATATAAAAACAAATACGTTATATACCTATATAAACACTGATACTAAGCCATCCTTGACCTTTATATGCAAGCTGTGCAGCAGAGCAAATATTGAACTAGAAGCCTTTATTTATGAGGATCTAGGTAACATCGATAAGAAGATTAAAAACAAAGAAATTATTAAACAAATATATAATAGGTTTAAGGGGACTTACTACACATACTTTTTTGTCATAGATTCAAACTCTCTAAAAGAAGGCTTAGTTCAGGAGGCAATATTGCAAATAAGCGAAAAGGGAGTAGCTAATTTTGAAATATTGCATTCAAACAAGGTGTTTTCAGGAGGGTTAATAGTATCAGATGAAATAGTATACTTCGATCTTAAAAGTGCAAAGGAAAAAATAAATATAACTGTAAAAAACCCAGGTAAAAATATTAGAGAAAAGTATCTTGGAGGCGTTGGAATAACAAATATTTCATCTCCAGAGGATAACAGAATACCAAGTGCACAAAAGATTGTTATAAGTGCAGAGAGAATACCTATAGATAAGTACTTTATTGCTTTAAGCGAGTTTTTATCTATAGATATGAGCTTTAAAATAAGAAAAAAATTTCTCCTTGAGATTTTTAGTGAAAAGTTAAACATAAGTTCTGAAAAATATGAAAAACTAAAGGTACTGCTTCAAAATAATAAAATCTCAGATGAAGGAAAAGTAAAAATTGGTGAGAAGCAATTGAACTTTATTCAATGGGTTTTAGATAAAGAAGAGTTTACAATTTTTAAAAGCACAATTGAGGAATCTCATGATCCTAAGGATATAGTAAGACCAAATGGCATAAAGGTTAATCTTGAAGAGGATAAAATGCTGTATAGGTTTATAAAGAATGAATTTAGTTTTTGCAATCATTGTGAGTAAAATTAAGTCTGATTTTATACTATATTAGCATGTTAGCTATTTCTATGGTAGAAAAACATGTATTTTTATGGTATATTTATAAAAAAGTAAAGAAAAAGGAATGAGTGTAATGGAAGAAAAAAATACTTCATCTAACTTTATTAAAAATATCGTAATTGAAGATTTAGAATCAGGAAAACACAAGGAAATAATAACTCGATTTCCACCAGAGCCAAATGGATACCTACATATAGGCCATGCTAAATCTATAGTATTAAACTTTGAACTTGCAGATGAGTTTAAAGGTAAAACTAATCTTCGTTTTGATGATACAAATCCAGTAAAAGAGGATACTGAATATGTTGAATCCATTGAAGAAGATGTAAGATGGCTCGGTTTTGAATGGGAAAATTTACACTTTGCTTCAAGCTATTTTGAAGAAATGTATAATAGAGCAGTGCACCTTATCAAAAAGGGTAAGGCTTATGTTTGTGACCTTTCAGGCGATGAAATAAAAGAATACAGAGGAACACTGACTAAACCAGGAAAAGAAAGTCCATATAGAAATAGAACTGTAGAAGAAAATATAGACTTATTTGAAAGAATGAGAAAAGGCGAATTTAAAGATGGTGAAAAGGTTCTAAGGGCTAAAATTGATATGGCTTCACCAAATATAAATATGAGAGATCCAATTATATATCGTATAGCACATGCATCTCATCATAAAACAGGAGACAAATGGTGCATATACCCAATGTACGACTTTGCTCACCCAATTGAAGATGCAATTGAAGGCATAACTCACTCTATTTGTACACTTGAATTTGAAGACCATCGTCCACTATACGATTGGGTTGTTAATGAATGTGAAATGGAAAGTAAACCAAGACAAATTGAGTTTGCAAGATTAAATATAACAAATACAGTAATGAGTAAGAGAAAGCTTAAAGCTCTAGTGGATGCAAAGGTAGTTGATGGATGGGATGACCCACGTATGCCTACTATCGCTGGACTTAGAAGAAAGGGCTACACTCCAGAAGCAATAAGAAACTTCTGCAGAGAAATTGGAGTTGCTAAGAGCAATAGTACTGTAGATTCTCAAATGCTTGAGCACTTTATAAGAGAGGATTTACAGATGAAGGCTCCAAGAACTATGTCTATATTAAAACCACTTAAGGTTGTTATAACAAATTATCCAGAAAATCAAGTGGAGATGTTTACTGTAGAAAACAATCCAGATGATCCAGGTATGGGAACAAGAGAAGTGCCATTTTCAAGAGAAATATATATAGAACAGGATGACTTTATGGAAGTGCCTCCTAAGAAATACTTCAGGCTTTTCCCTGGAAACGAAGTGAGATTAAAGAGTGCATACTTCATAAAGTGTAATGACTTTGTTAAGGATGAAGCTGGAAATGTAGTAGAAGTTCACTGTACTTATGATCCAGAAACAAAGAGCGGTTCAGGCTTCACTGGAAGAAAGGTTAAGGGAACAATTCACTGGGTAGATGCTAATTCTGCAGTTTCAGCAGAATTTAGATTATTTGAGCCTTTAATCCTTGATGAAGAAGACGAAGATGGAAAGACTTTCCTTGAGCAAGTAAATCCGAATTCCATGGAAGTACTTCAAGGCTTTGTAGAACCACAAATGAAGAATGCAAAACCACAAGAGAAGTTCCAATTCTTCAGACATGGATATTTTAATGTAGACCCTAAATATACAACACCAGAAAAGCCAGTATTCAACAGAATAGTATCCTTAAAGAGTTCCTTTAAGATAGGTTAATAATAAAAGCAGTACTGATTTTAAATTAGTACTGCTTTTTTATTTTTTTGCAAAAAACTATTGCATAAGAACAAATGTTTGTATATAATAAGAATATAGCAAATGAAACAAATGTTCGTATTTAATAAATGATAAAATTTATTAAAAATATTAGGAATAATCCTTGCAGATATGGAATATAAATTATCTATACACAGGAAAAGGGGGATATTAACATGTACAATAGTGAATTAAGAGGAATAGCAATGAATACAAAGGAATTAAAGGATATAGCAATTTTCTTTAAGAAAAGGGGCATTTCACCAACAATAATGGAATTGTGCAGCAAGTCTTTTGCTAGTTTATATCTTCAGCAGTATAGAACAGAACACATACATTCTTAATATAATAGATTTACAGTTATAAAAAACAGCCATAGGATATAAAATATCTTATGGCTTTCTTTATTCATGCAATAAAGTTTATTTATTTCCCATTTTACCTAAAAGTAGTGAGTCATAATATTTTCCTTCTATAAAAAAGTGGTCTTTTAGACGCCCCTCTAATACATATCCATTCTTTTCTAGGATTCTAGCAGAGCCGATATTTGCATCTACTACTGTGGCATGCAGCTTATGCAGATTGAGTGCTTCAAAGGCAAAATCACTTACTAAAGCAACGCTTTCAGTTCCATAGCCTTTACCCCAATGATTTTTATGAAATACATAACCTATTTCAGCCTGATTTGCTTCCTTATCAAAATTGAAAAGCATAACTGTTCCTATAACTTCACCAGTTGTTCTTGATACAACAGAAGCATATAAATGAGTGCCTGCAACCTCACGGTCTATCATTGTTTGAGTGTACTCCTGAGTTTCATTCAAAGTTTTCATTAAGTTCCAACCTATAAAGCGCTTAACATCTTTATCAGATGCATAGCTGTGTATAGCTTCTGCATCATTTATACTTAGTGCTTTAAAGTAAACATTTTTTCCTTCTAGTGAGTGAAATAAACTTGTATCCATATTATTGTGTCTCCTTAACTATCAATTAATATTGTAATAGAATTGTGGACTAATTTATTATCATTATACCTTTTGTGTAATGAATTTACTATCATTGATTATATTACAAATATAATTACATAGTATACAAGCATAATTGCTATTCCAAGAGGAATACCGAGTTTGATCCATTCACTGCTTTGGATTTTTAGCTTACCAGCAGAAATAATATTAGGGATATTTCCTGGTATCATCATTCCTCCACTAATTAGCAGTCCCATTAGAACGGCTTTAACTTGTGTTTCAGTCATTTTTGTACTTATTTCAGCTGCAGCTAAGGTTGCATTGTCAAGAACAGCTGAGGACATATTAACCCAATATAAATAGCGAGTATCAAGAGGAAGGATATAATTATCAATTATTGGCTTGAAACCTTCTCCAAGCAGTTCAAGGGCGATAATAAATAAGAATATTTTCAGTGCTCTAATAACTATTACTGAATTGGTCTCTTCTACAACTATTTCATCTGCAGGATCTATTTCCTTTTTCTGTTGGATTCCAAAACCTGCTCCAATAACTCCTAGAACTAGTATTCCTGGTATAATATAAATTCCAAACTCATTTAAAAGAAACCAAAAGCTTGCACCCAGCTTAGAAACCACGATTGTTGATAGTGGTTCACCTATTGGGGTTAATACTGCTCCAAGTCCAATTGAGAAACAGGCAACTATATCTATTTTAATTTTATTACTTCTATCTATTGGAAGAAGACTTATGATTTCTACTAAAAGCAGGGCAGCAATAATTGCAGTTACAATACTTGATAAAAGGCCAATTATAACTATTAAAAGGAATATAAACACCTTAAGAGGAATACGTCGTAATATGTATTCCATTGCTCCTTCAATATAGTCATTTAGCCTTTTAAATAAAAAGCCTCCAACTAATACTGCAAATGCAATTATATACATGAATTTATTCTCAGCAATTTTAAGGAGAAGTTCCCCATTTAAAGATCCAGAAGTAATAGATGCTGCAACACCCACTAAAAATAGAAAAATTTCAAGATTTTTTTCTACTTTCTTTGATGCTATGGGTAATACAAAAGTTATTAATAAAAGTAAAGCTAATATATAAAACATAATTTAAACCTCCTATTGTAGGGTATATTAAATTAAGCCCAGTATCCTTAATTTAATATACCCAAGAATCATAAAATGAACTTACTTTTCGTTTTGATTTTTTTGTTTTTCATTCTTTTCAGATTGTTTTGGAAAAATAAAATTAAAATATACGAAACCTATAACTATTGCTGCGACAGGAATAATTATAATTAAATTACTTACATCCATATGATTACCTCCTTGTAAAATTAGCCAATAAGTTAAAACACTGGGAAACAAAAAAATAAAAAGGCGGAAAACTCAAATAAGAGTTTCCCACCCTAGAAACAAATTTCTTGGAATCAAACTTAAGTTTGTCCAACCGAAAAAAATATTAAACTTTATATAAATAATATAACATAAAATTGATGTAGATTCAAATTAGTATTAGTTACATTTTTGTTAATCTAATTATTTAACTAATTCCCAATAAATTAAACACTTATCTCTATTTATTTCTTTCATGCCTGCTTTTTCTAATATTGAAGCTGAAGGTTTATTTTCTACTAAACAATCTGCTTTAATTATATTCACGCTTTCTTGAGAAAGTGTCCAATCCATAATAGCCCTTAATGCCTCATACCCATATCCCTTTGCTCTCTCATCTGCTATTAACCCGAAGCCTATTTCCACTTCGCCTTTTTCATCAGGCTTACCATGAAAACCGATGTCACCTATAACTTTGAAATTATCCTTTTTTACAATCATCCAAAACTCAAAACCGCTTGGAACTTTATCTTTTTCTAATGATTTATTTATAATTGGCAATATGTCCATAGTATCATCTGTAGGCCATGCTCCATCTGTTACAATGCCAAGCTTTTCAAGCTGGTCAGTTTTCCTCTGCATTAAAGATCTAGTTATATCTAAGGTTACTGGTATAAGTACTAATCTCTCTGTTCTAATGTTTTCTAAGCTCATTCTTTTCCTACCTTTCAAATCATCCTATTTTGCTTAAATAGTGCTTTATCATAGTTTTTTTAACTTAATACTTCTGAAATATTACCTCTTAAATATTTAACCCAATCATTATAAATATCTTCTTCAGATTTGGAGAACACAGTGCTATAGGACTCACCTTTTACTAACCTAACTACTTTGTCCCAGCCATAGGTCTTATCTAAATATCCAACATATAAATAAGAATATCCGTAGCCATTTATATTTCCAAATTTAATTTCATTTTCTATTTTAGTATCCTTAAAGCTAGGTATCTTAGCCATTTGCAGCAAATCCTTTGGTGGAGTTTGTTTTGACAAATAGCCAGCAACTCCATTATCCAGCCAATATGAAAGCTTTGGATTTATTTGATAGTTGATTGTGTGTATTAATTCATGAGGTGCTGCTGACAGTATACTGTCATGGTTATGTGAAGATAACTTTGCATAAGGTGAAACCATTAAGGCTACATCTTTTTTATTGTCTCCTATGTACCAACTGGGAGCAAACAGCAGGGTTATAAAGCCTGCCTTTCTTATGTGTAGTGACTTTTGCTCTTTGTATATATACATCTTAGTTTTATTCTTATTGGTATACTGAAGCTTATCCCTTATTTCCTTAGCTGTGGATTCTAAAAGATTATATACTTCCTTAGCGCCTTTATCATCTCCACTTTGATAATAAACATCTACATATTGTCCCTGCATTACCTTCATATCGGAGGTTTTTAAGTTCCAAACAGGTATGTACTGCAGAATTAGAGCAAATATTAGTGTAATTATAATAGCTGCTAGGTATTTAAGCTTTTTATTCATTTTATAGGTCATAAAATCATCCCCTTTCAGAATTAAAGTGAAAAGTATATTAAATTAATTTTGTAGTTTTATAAATCAATTTTAAATTTGCTCCTACTCCACAGCCACATTGGTGTATGAATATCAATTGAACAATATTCAGTATTAGCCAATAGTTCTTCCCATCTATTGGCGACAATATCTTGTACATTTGATTTTAATTTTTCATCGGATGTAATGATTCCTAGTTTTTCACTTGCTTGAATAATATGCGTATCTGGAGCAATGCTAATATGATTCCTATCTAAAAAAATTACATCCGTTCTTTGTTCTATAACATGTAACCAATAATTCATTATTTTGTTTCCACTTAAATAAGGAAAATCTTTTTTATTGGTAAGCATATATTTTTTTATTTTAGCTACTGAATAATTATTAGTTGAAAATAATAAACGAATATCTCCTTTAAAGTCTCTCTCTATTGTATTGCAAAGGGTACGCCATATAATCGGTTGTTTATTTTGCTGTAAAGCTACTTTATATCTCGTTAATTTGTCTTTTAACTCTTCTTCACTCATATCTATAACTGCCTTTGGTGAAAATACTGTTTGAGTTTCTACATCATTCCAAGTCCTATTTGCACATTCCCATAGTACATAAGAATTACGCTGATAGTTTAATGCCATTGGTAAAGAAAAATATAAATAATTTTCTAATGATTGCTTTGGAAGATGTGGATTTTCATCTTCTGGCATTTTTTCTCCTCCGAGTTCGCCAGTTTTATATAGTTCAAGTAATCTATAAACACGTATTAAAATTTCATTGCTGTTTTGCATCATAAAACCTCACTTCGTAAAATTATAGTTTGATTTTAACAACATTGTTTTGAAATTTATTACAATTATTCGTTACATTGACCTATTTAATTTCGTTCAAATTCTTGCCAGTAATTATCTTAAAGAGCTTTTCGGACTTTTCTTTGTCTAATTGAGCATACTTAGTTTCATTGTCTATAACAAGTTCTATTTTATCTTTATTTTTTATCAGATATAACTAGACAAAAGGTTGCTATTGGTCCTAGGAGCAAAGACAGTAGAAACCAATTAAGACCAGATCTATTTTTACCTTGAGCAAGTCCTGCATTAATCAGTGCTAAGGTTCCCCATCCAACATAAAACTCATTATTCATACTAACCTCCTACAACAAAAATTCGCTCTAAAATACCAATTTCATTTTATAATATTAAGAAAAAACATTTTTTCATCTTTATGTCTCTCCTCACATTCTAATAAATATAATATAGGCGGTTTCTATAATACGAATTTTCCTAATTCTACTATATAGTATATTAGTAGAATTTTCAAATATTTAGAAAGTTTGTATTAAGATTCTTGTTTTTGTTAATAGAATATTAAATAAAGTTGTATATTTACATTTAAAAAAGTTTTTGCTATATTTAAGTTAGATATCTAATTATTAGATATCTAACTATAAGTTTGGAGGTAACTATGAAAGAATTACATAAAGTTCTTATAAGATTGATTAACAGCCACAGAAGAACGGCACATAGAGAATTTAATAAAGTAGGTTTATCCAAGGGTCAGCCTAAAATACTGGATTTCCTTGTACTTAACAATGGCTGCATACAAAAGGATATAGCAGATAATTGTCATATAGAGCCTGCTACAGTAACCAGCTTGCTTGCTAATATGGAAAAAAAAGAGCTTGTTTATAGAAGTCAAAACAGTGAAAATAGAAGAATTTTAAATGTGTTTCTAACTGATAAGGGAATAGAGGCTCAAAAGAAGGTAATAAAAATATTTAATGGACTAGATGAGCTTTGCTTTAAGGGCTTTTCAGAGGATGAAAAAACTCAGACCATAGAACTGCTTACTAGAATTCAAAATAATTTGGATGAAGGGGAAAAGGATAATGCTTAAGCTTTTGAGGTTTTTAAAGGGCAGTGCAATTGTTTGTGCCATTATAGCACCACTTATGATGGTGCTGGAGGTGTCCATGGATTTGCTTCAGCCAAAGCTGATGGCTAGTATTATAGACATAGGGGTAGCTTCGAATAATAAACAATATATTTTTTTAGTGGGCAGTAAAATGATTTTGGCTGCGGTGATTGGAATAATAGGAGGCGGAGGCTGCTCAATATTTGCAGCTATAGCAGCCATGAAGATGGGGGAAAATTTAAGACAAGGCTTATTTGATAAGATACAAACACTATCCTTTATGGAGATAGATAAATTAAAGACCTCCTCACTAATAACAAGACTTACAAACGATGTTACTCAAATTCAAAATATGATGCTTACAGCAATGAGGATAATGGTAAGATCACCACTAATGTGTATAGGTGGTATTATAATGGCCTATACTCTTAGCCCAAAGCTTTCAGCAATATTTCTAGTTTCACTTCCAATAATTATAGCTGCTGTAATTATAATAATGAGAAAATCCTTTCCACTTTTCTTATCACTTCAAAAGAAAATTGACAGTATGAATGTGGTTATGAGAGAAAATATTCTAGGTGTAAAGGTAATTAAGGTTTTTAATATTGTATCAAGGCAGATGGATAGGTTTAACAGCGCAAATGATGCTTTGAGGGATGGAAACATAAAAGCACAAAATATAAATATGCTGCTTTGGCCTATTGTATCTTTAGTAATGAATGTTACTGTAATAGGTGTACTTTGGCTCGGTGGAGTAATGGTTAATAATAATGTACTTAAGGTAGGAGTCATAATGGCCTTTATTAATTACACCATACAGATAATGAATTCTTTAATAATGGCTGTAAATATTGTTATAAATTTTTCAAGGGCAAAGGCATCTGCAGATAGAATAAATGAAGTATTTTCAATGACACCTTCCATTCAAAATAAGGAAGCTGCCAAGGATTTTAAGAACTATGACATAGAATTTAAAAATGTAGCTTTTAAATACAATGACAGCTCTGAATATGTTTTAAAAAATATAAATTTCAGCATTAAACAGGGTGAAAAGGTTGGAATAATAGGTAGTACTGGCTGCGGTAAGAGTACTCTAGTCAGCTTAATATGCAGATTATATGATGTGACTGAAGGACAGGTGCTCATAGGCAATGTGGACGTAAAAGCTCTAAACTTAAAGCAGCTTAAAGATAACATTAGCTTTGTTACACAGGAAAACACAATATTTTCAGGAACTATAGAGGACAATATTAGGTTCGGAAATTTAGATGTAGATGAAAATATACTTATAGATAGTGCAGTGGATGCAGAAGCTTATGAATTTATTATGCAGAAGGAAAATGGATTTCAAAGCAGCATAGAGCAAAGGGGACAAAACCTTTCAGGAGGACAAAAGCAGCGTTTGTGTATTGCAAGAGCACTAGTTAGAAATAGCAAGATTTTCATTATGGATGATTCCACCAGTGCACTGGACATGGCAACAGAGGCAAGACTCCAAACCTCCATAAAAAAGAGACTTCAACATAAGACTATGATAATCATTGCCCAGAGAATTTCTGCAGTTATGGATGCAGATAAGATCATAGTTATGGATGATGGGGAAATAAGCTCAATTGGAAACCATGAATATTTAATGAAAAACAATGAGATATACAGAAGCATTGCTGTATCACAGCTAGGAGAGGAGGTAGAAAGAATTGGCTAGTGCAAGAGAATTTGCTGTAGTTAGGCCTGGGGATATGGGACGTAACAGCAGATTTAATAAAAAAACAGAAAAGCTAAAGGACCCTTTTGGAACTGTAAAGAGATTACTGAAATATGTAGGGAATAAAAAGTTCGCATTGGTGCTTATATTTGTATTTTCCTTAATAGTTACTTTAACTAGCATTGTTGGAACTAGAATAAATGGCTATGCAGTAGATAATTATATTCAAAAAAGGGACTTAGTAGGACTAAGAAATATATGTATTGTTTTAGCTGTCATATACCTTATAAGCACGGCAGCTACCTTCTTTCAAAACAGATTAATGGTCTACATAGCTCAGTTCACTTCTTCAAATATTAGGAAGGATTTGTTTGTAAGTATTCAAAAGCTGCCTTTAAAATATTTTGATACACATTCCAGTGGGGATATTATGAGCAGATTAACAAATGATGTGGATAACATAAGCATGACACTGTCTCAAAGCGTAACTCAATTTTTTTCAGGTATTATAAATGTATTAGGTATGCTCATAGCTATGCTTATTTTAAGTCCAACTCTTACTGTAGTTACAATTATAACAACACCTCTTATGCTTTTAATAACAAAAATACTTGTAGTAAAAACTCAGCCCTTTTTTGTAAAGCAGCAGAGGGTACTGGGAAATTTAAATGGTTTTATTGAAGAAATGGTTTCAGCACAAAAGACAGTTATGCTTTTTTCAGAGGAAGAAAAGGTAAAGCAGCAGTTTTCAGAAATCAACAGCGGACTTACAAGCAGTGCAATTTTTGCTCAGGGACTTTCTGGAATTATGGGGCCGGTAAATAATTTTATAAATAATCTGTCTTATCTAATTGTTGCAGTTTTCGGAGGATATTTAGCTGTATCAGGTAAGGGAGGAATAACTGTAGGTGTTATCCTTACCTTTATAATATACATGAGGGGGTTTACAAGACCTATTAATGAAATATTAAATATTTTTAATGTTATACAAAGTGCACTAGCAGGTGGAGAAAGAGTTTTTGAGGTTATGGATGAAGAGAAGGAGAAGGATGCAGTGGAAGCAGAAGACATAAATGATATAGAAGGACATGTGTGCTTTGAAAATGTGGATTTTTCCTACAATGAAGATAAGAAGATATTAGAAGGCTTAAACCTTGAGGCAGAAAGCGGCACTGTAGTTGCTGTGGTAGGGCCCACTGGGTCAGGTAAAACCACAATAATAAGCCTGCTCACCAAGTTTTATGATATAGACAGCGGAAAAATAACCATAGATGGTAAGGATATAAACAGTATAAAAAGGGAAAGCCTAAGGCGCAATGTGTCTATGGTACTTCAAGATACCTATCTTTTTTCAGAAACAGTTATGGAGAACATAAGATATGGAAATGTAACGGCCACAGATGGAGAAGTAATAGAAGCTGCAAAACTTGCTAATGCCCATCACTTTATCATGCAGCTGCCAGAGGGCTATAATACAGTTTTATCTGATAATGGCAGTGATTTATCCCACGGACAGAGGCAGCTTTTAGCTATTGCTAGAGCCAGTGTAGCAAAGTCTGCTATATTAATACTGGATGAAGCTACCTCATCCATAGACACTCGTACTGAGATGGTTATACAAAAGGCAATGTTGAATCTTATGAAGGGCAAAACTACTTTTGTAATAGCTCACAGACTAAGTACTATAAGAAATGCTGATAAGATAATAGCACTAAAAGATGGCAAGGTTGTTGAAATAGGAACTCATAATGGACTTATTGAAAAGGGTGGCTTTTATGCAAATCTTTATAACAGCCAATTTAGAACAGGCGTAGCTTTAGAATAGAGTGGAAATACAAATGAAGGCCAATTGGCCTTCATTTATATTTATCATATATTTAGTTCCTTTTTTTTATTAATTAATTCTTTAAATTTTAAATCCATTTTAATATATTCATCAGAACCTGGGGCATACTTGCTTAACTCACCCAATACATAGGAAATTTCATTTTCAATAAGCATCTTTTTTTCTTTTAATTCCCTTTGATTATCAACCTTGGGAGTAAGCTTGCCTTCTAAAAATTCTTTAAGCCCATATTCTAGTCTTTTAACCTTATTGTTCTCAAAAATTAGCAGCTTATTGCACAACTTTTCCATCATATACCTATCATGAGATATAAGAAGAATTGTTCCGTTATAGTTTAAAAGTACTTCTTCTAATTTTTCTCTGCTGTTAATATCCAGATGATTTAGTGGTTCATCGAGTACAAGCAGATCGCACTCCTTGGTAATTAATTCTGCAATTCTAAGCCTTGTAAGTTCTCCTAGACTTAATGATTCTAAAGACTGATTCATCATATATTCATCAAAACCCATGTTATAAAGTAGGGTTTGAAGCTTTCCTCTTTCTTCTCTTGAAGGAACATCAAAAAAGCTAAGCACTGTTTTTTCCATATTCAGGTTTCCAAGGTCCTGACTTATATATCCAAGCTTTACTGAAGAACTAAAAAAGATATTACCACTATCTGTACCTTCAGTGCCCATCAACATTTTAAGCAGAGTTGTCTTTCCGCAGCCATTCTCTCCAAAAATACCAACCTTTTCTCCCTTTTGAATATAAAAAGAGCTATCTTTAAAAAGAGTTTTATCTTTAAAGGCTTTAGAAATATTAGAGGCTTCAATTACTCTATTTCCCTTAAGTACTGCAGTGTTTAGGTTAAAATCTATTTTGCGCTCTTCCTTTGGCTTTTCTACACCTTCAATTTCAATCTTCTCCAGCCTTTTAATCCTTGACTTTATTTGAATATCTTTCTTTTTAGCCTTCATACGGTAATATTCTTTCATACCCATTTTATTTCCAGATTCTAATCCCTTTTTGCGAGAATCCCTGTGAGCCTTGGCAGACCATTCTTTTAAAGTTTTTATTTGTTCGTTAATATTTCGTTTCATTTCCTCCTGCTTATAATACTCATTAAGCCGACTCTCATATCTTCTTTTTTTCTCTTCTCTATAAAAGCTATAGCTGCCGCTATAATCCTCAAGAGTATGGTTTTCAATTTCAATTATTCTAGTTACACACTGGTCAAGAAAATATCTATCATGGGAAATAACAAGAACCGTGCCTTTATACTTCTTAAGCTCTTTAATCAGCCATTTCACCCCCTCATAGTCAAGATGATTTGTAGGTTCATCAAGTATTAAGAAATCCGGGTTCATAGACCATATTTGTGAAATGGAAAGCTTTGTTTTTTCTCCACCGCTTAAATTCTTAAGCTTTGTATCATCCCACTGAAAAACTTTTTTTAGAGACAAGGTACTGGAAGTATAAAGATAATCTTTTAAATTGCCTTCATCAAAAATATTATCTACATAGGCAGATTCTTGCTTAAGGTAGCCGATATTAACGGATTTTTTATGCCAACAGATACTGCCGTCATCTATATCAAGCTTTCCAGCTATAATATTTGCCAAGGTAGTTTTTCCAGCACCGTTAAGCCCTACAAGGCCAATCCTTTCTCCAACTGATATATCAAAATTAATATTATTTAGTATATTTGTGTCACCATAATCCTTTTTAATATCCCTACAGGATAACAATATCGCCATAACAATTCCTCCATCAATTCATTATAGTTTTTAATTGTTTTAAAGCTTTTAATCTTCATTTTCTTATCCTCTCTTTCATCTTATTAGAAAACCTTTTAGAGAAATTAACGCAAAAAGGCTGCAAAGGAACATTAAGCTCATTTGCAGCCCTAAAAATAAAAACCATGCTAAACAGCATGGCTAATATTATAGTTAACTATGAAGGTCTAACATAATGCCTGTGTTCTTAAAATTCAAAAATGTAAAAGAAGGTGACTTAAATAAAGCTGACACTTTATCACTTTCTTTACATCAATATTAAATTGAATTAATTAAGAACGTTAATCTTCATTAGACCTTTCCTCCGTGATTTTCTTTTTATACTATATATTATATCGTATTTTTTATAAAAATAAACTAGTATTTTTACATAAACTATTACTTTTTCACTATTACTTCTTACCTGTTATGCCTTGGTAATATATGCTATAATTTAAAAATAAGAAAAGACTTTAATATTATGATTAAGAGCTTTACGATGAGGGATAAAATGATAATATCAGCTTTGCAAAGAGCAGAGACGAAAATTATGTTAGTGATATAAATAAATTACTACAGTAATTATTTTGTTAGGAGGGTGATTATAATGGAATTTTTAAATTTAGCAAAACAGCGTTACTCAGTAAGAGACTATGAAAAGAGAGAAGTGGAAGAAGAGAAGCTTCAAAGGATACTAGAAGCGGGCAGAATAGCTCCTACAGGTGCAAATCGCCAGCCTCAAAGGTTTATAGTGGTTAGAAGTGAAGAGGGACTAAGCAAATTAAAGGGAAGTGCCAATGTTTATGGAGCACCTCTTGCTATTATTGTATGTGCTGACCACAGTGCAACCTGGAAGAGATCCTATGATAGAAAGGATATTGCAGATATTGATGCCAGCATTGTTACAGACCATATGATGCTTGAAGCAACAGAGCTTGGTATAGGAAGTGTTTGGATATGCCACTTCAATCCTGAAAAACTTAGAATAAACTTTAACATTCCAGAAAATATAGAGCCAGTAAACATATTGGCTTTAGGTTACCCAGCAGGAGAGGCAGCATCACCAGATAGGCACGATACTTTAAGAGTGCCTCTTGATCAGCTTGTTCTCGGAGAGTATTAAAATTTATCAACCTGGTTAAAAACTAAAGAAAAAGTGCGAGAGACTAAAACTCGCACTTTTTTAATAGGATATTCATTAAAAAAATGTATATTAATGCTTTATCGTATAAAGGAGGCAGCTATAAATAATACACATATACTTAACACTCCGAAAAACATACCTGACTTAACTTTAACTTCTTTTGCATAGTTGCTACCATATAATTGCTTAGAAATAAAGGATACTACAGTGAAATATACCCCTACTAATATAAATGCTGTTAATGTGTGTGAACCTGAACTATTCACATAACCAAACCTCAATTTATCAAAATTATCAAGTTGGATTTTTCTTATTACACCTATTATTAAGCAAATTGGTATGATAAATAAGTAAAAGTATTTTTTTAGAGACTTTAGCATAATTAATCTCCTTTTTTAGGAATCAATAAAGTTAAGTAGTATTGGATTTAATTTATTTGCTTGTCTTAACGGAAAATCATGATTTGCTTTATCAAGTAATAGGGTTTGGCAATATGGATTCCTTTTGCCAAGCTCTGATAACGATTTTTTCATTTCTTTTACTTCCTTGGTTCCACATATCGCAAGCATAGGAATTTTTACATTTTTATAATTGGTGAGATTGTCTAGAAAGATTCTGTTTTCAAACCAAGCAGCATATTGCTGTGGAGTTATTTTTTTTGCATATTCAGCCATAAAATCTGCCTGCCTTTTCGTATAATGCCAGTACTTTCCTTGAAGTCTAATAAGCCAACCAAATTTCAACATTTTGCAAGTGAATTTAGCCATCTTTGTATACATTTTTATTGACTTATCTGAAGCGCAAACCCAAGCGCTTAGAAATACAGCTTTGTCAAAGAATGCTTCATATTGTGACACCATGGCTACAGCCAGTTCTCCACCTAAGGAATGTCCAACAAGAGTTACTTTATCTTTTCCGAGATTTTTAATAATTTCAGCAACAGCTTTAATTGTCTTTTCAGGATCGTAAATTTCATTTACTTCTTTTCCACTGCCATAGAGATGTGGTACCACAAGGTGATATTTATTTTGAAAACAATATTGATTGCAAAAGGTATCAGTAGCGGCAGCTCCATGCAAAAAAACTATGGTATGATTTTCTCTATTTCCGTATTCATCGAAGTACATATAAATTCCTCCTTATAAAAATTCTCTTTATATTGCATTAAAATCTTTGCAAACTCACTTTCAATTTCATCGATACTGATATTATTTTTGAATGCATTTCTCATAAACCCATCAGAACACCATAACAAAGTTTTAAAAAGCAGAGCCACATCTACGCCTTTTTTGAATTTATTTAAATCTACCTTTTCAAAGAATCGTTTGCAGTTTTCATCATTTATAGGTTTTACATATTGAGATATCTCATCTACAACTTCAATGTCATTTTCTAAATATACTTTAACAACAAAATCATATACATATGGGTGTTCTTTCATAAATTTGCATTTAAAGTGCTGAGACTTGAGTAGTAACTCAAAGAAATCTGTTTCTTTTGAGTCGTAATTTTTTTCTAATTCACTTGTATATAAGCTAGCACAGTACTTATATAAGAAAAGATATAACTCTTTTTTGTTTTTAAAATAATGAAATATGAGCCCTTTAGAGATCCCCGCTTCTCTAGCAATTTCTATTGTGGAGGTGTTGCTGTAATTAGATGTAGAGAAGACTTTTATAGCACCATTGATAATCTGTTCTTGCCTGTCTAATGGTAAATTATAAAACTTATTATTCAAATTGAGCCCCCAATCTCATTGACTGTTAAGTCAATAATTGCTTTAGTAAATATTACCTCCATTGACCATTTTAAGCAAGATAGTTTATATTAATAATTTTATATTTTTAGCTTAAGTAATATATGATTACAGTATAGAATCCATATTGTCTAAAACTATGTATTTTATGTATGAAGAAATGTACCTTTAATAACTATATTTGTGTTAAATAAATATAATAAAAAAGGCTGCCGGATATTGAATTTACTGGTTAAGTATCAGGCAATTCAATATGCAGCAGTCTTAAGTTATATTAAAACACTTTCCCATTTTACAACTTTATTTTTACCGGTTGTTTTAGCATAGCCATTGGCTTTTTCAGCCTTGTCTATAATGTTATCTATATTGCAGCCGTCCTCAGGATAATTTGCAATCCCAATAGATATGGTAATAGGATATATCCAGTCTTTAGATTGCTCTTCAACAGCTGATCTAACTCTCTCTGCTAGTCTCAAAGTGTTAGATCCAGAGGTGTTTTCTAGAATAACTAAAAATTCATCACCAGACAGCCATCTATATACCTTATCGCCACTTCTTACTGAGCTCACAAGTATTTGAGAAAGCCTTTTTATCATGTCATTTCCAGCTCCATAGCTTATTTTGTTGTACCTTTTTAAATTATCACCGTCAATAAAGAGTACGCTAAAGCCTGTACTATAAATTTTGTATTCATTTATTAAGTTTGATAAATAGAGTTTACCTGCCCTTTGATTTGGTAGTCCTGAAATATCATCTGTAAGAGCTAGGTGATAAGCATCATTATAGCTAGCAACAGTTTCTCTAATTCTACTAGTCACATTTGAAAGAATATGACGAAGCAATCTATCCTTAGAAAACTTTCCATGCTTATCATTTAACTTTTTATCAGAATCCTTAAGAAGCAGTTCGTAAAAGGATTCTATAGAATCAATTTTTGAATCATAGCATTGAACAAGCGTATGCACTTCATGAGCGTAAACACCATTTTCCTCCATAAACTCCTTATGTTTTTCATTTATAGTAAAAGGCATGTCCCCTATTTCTTTAAGGGTAAGCTCTGGCAGCACAGCTATAAATTCATCTCCACCAGTACGAAAGGTATAAAAAGTTTTAAGGGAAGATAATACATTACTTATGGAAGATGACAAGCTTTTGAGGCATAGATCTCCAATTTTTCTGCCATACTGCTCATTAATATGAACCATACCTACAATATCAAAAATCATTATTATTCCATTGCTGCTGAATACCTCTGAAAAGTCTGAGTCAATGAACTTTAAAAAGTTTGGCAATCCGGTTAAAGGATCCACATACACGCTATTTTCTAACCAATTGATTTCCATTAATAGTCCCCCAAATCTTAAAAAACATATATATCTTATTAAAAAATCTGCTATTAATAGCCCCATAAGCAGAATTTATATAAAATATAATGATAACTTTAGTAAAAAGAGTAGCTAAAATCCATTTTACTATAATTTTAATATATTTAAAAAAAATAGTCAAATAATTACAAATAATATGATAATGAACATTTGGTTATATAAAAATAACTAAGTGTTAAAAGAACTTAATAATTATTTTTTTACTTCTTGAAAACGTTTTTGTTGATTTGAATAAAGATAGGTGATACAATTATTATTAATATGATAGTTAAACTATCAGAAGTTTAAAGCGTGATAATAGAGGTTTACGGGGGTATTGAAATGAACATTGTTTTTAGCTACAGCTTAGGAAATAAAAACGTAAGTACAACTTTTAAAGATAATTTTTCAAATGAGGATTTTAGTGCAAAAGTTCTACTTGATGAAAAGCAGAATTATAAAAGACTTAAGGTTTCAATCGTGCCTATGGCAGAACTTGAAATATACGAACTTAAGGTTGTTTTTCATTATTCCTTTAAAGATAGTCATAAAATATTTGTGAATGGTTATCAATCCTGGACTGACAGCAGAGAGTTTTCTGTAAATGAAAAACTAAGAACAATATCAAAGCTTGCAGCTCCAGTAGTTAAAAAATATCAGTTAGATAAGTATGGAGATTACACCTTTAAAAAGTATTCAAGAAAAATAGGTGATTTCCATGGATACACCTATTCCTATATAAGACAGGGAAAAAATCTTGAACTTATAGGGTCTCTATCTGAAAAGAGCGGCTACACCATAATAGAAGAAAAAGTTAAAAACAATGAGATAACAATATATAAGGAATGTAAAGGACATTGCATAAATAGCGAATATGAGGCTTTTGATATAATTTTGACTAAAGGCAGTGAAAGTGAAGTTTTTGATACCTATTTTAGCTTAATGAATATTAAAAAGCCAAGCTGTAAACCTATGACTGGTTGGACAAGTTGGTACAATTACTATCAAAATATTAATGAAGATATAATACTTGAAAATTTAAATAATTATAAAGCTTTGGAACAAAAAATTGAGATATTTCAAATAGATGACGGCTATCAAACTGCAGTAGGGGATTGGCTTTCCATAGATGGAGCTAAATTTTCTAGAGGGATGAAGCATATTGCTGACAGTATAAAAGCTTGCGGCTTTAAGGCTGGAATATGGCTTGCTCCTTTTGTGTGTGAAACAAACTCGGAGATTTTTAAGGAAAAGAAGCACTGGATTTTAAAGGATGAAAAGGGCGAAATGGTGTTTGGAGGCTCTAACTGGAGCAAGTTCTATGCACTTGATATATATAATAAGGAAGTAAGGGATTATATAAAAGAAGTATTTTCTGTGGTGCTGAATTATTGGGGCTATGACATGGTGAAATTGGACTTTTTATATGCTGTATGCCTTGTGCCAAGAAAGGATAAAACTAGAGGCCAAATCATGACTGAGGCTATGGAGTTTTTGCGTGAATGTGTAGGGGATAAATTAATACTAGGCTGTGGGGTACCTCTTGGACCTGCCTTTGGTAAAGTTGATTACTGCAGAATAGGCTGTGATGTTGGACTTGATTGGAATGATAAGCCATATATGAGGCTACTTCACAGGGAGAGGGTATCTACATTAAATGCTATAACAAATGCTATAGGCAGACGCCAGCTGAATGGAAGAGCATTTTTGAATGACCCGGATGTATTCCTTTTGAGAGAGGATAACATAATGCTTACGGATACTCAAAGGGAGACATTATCACGAGTGAACAGTATATTTGGCAGCCTTATTTTCACATCGGACAATATTAAAAAGTATGATGACAAAAAGCAGCTAATGTTCAATCATGTAATGAATTTAAAGGACAAGGTAATAAACAGTGTAGAAGAGCTTAAAACTGGCTTTCTTGAGGTGCGCTACAGCGTAGATGATAAATATTATTTAGCTTTAATTAACCTATCAGAGTTTGATATGTATTATAGAAACAGTTTCAAGCTAAATGAAGTATTTTTAGATAGAGAAGATAATGCTTCAGTAGATGATAATAACCTGCTAGTGAAACCGTATGAATGCAGAGTATTTATTTTAGATAATATATAGAGATAAGGAGCGCAATAATTGTGATTAACACAATTATTTACGCTCCTTTTCATTATAATGCGTCCCTTAATTCAAGGCATCTTTTATACATAGGATCAAATTCACAACCGCAATTTCCACATTCTTTGTCAGCTTGTTCTATTGCTTTGATTAAGTCCTCTTTCGATCCATTCCCATTAAGATATACTTTAGATGGAATAGCAATTAAGTCCCAACCAGATTCTGCGAACTTTTCTAAAATGACTTTTAGTTCCTCCATAGTAAATCCCCTTCCATGATTAGAATATGCTAAACTATTACTTATTTACATTGTACCAGATAATGGATATAGTTGCACTAATATATCCTTAATATCTAATGTGTGTGTTTCAGTATTGTAATTTGTAGAGAAAATAATACAAGCCTCATGCTTAATAATACACAATTCCTACCTTTGGGTAACCTGTCCTACTTTAAAGTGCGTACTTTTCTAATTGCCTATAATATAACATACTTAAAGTAAGTTAATGCTTATAAGCAATTTATAAATAATAAAGGAGAGTAAATAATGCTTAAGAAGATTTTTGAACCTGGCAGAATAGGAAACTTAGAGGTTAAAAATAGACTTATAGTGCCTCCAATGCTTACTGAATTTGCAGCTGAGGACGGTAGGTTAACTGAAAGATATATAAGATATTACGAAGAAAAGGCAAAAGGAGGCTGGGGGCTTATTATCTGCGAAGATAATGTAGTGGATCCTTATGGAGCTGGCTTTAAGAGAATAGCTGGCCTATGGTCAGACGACATGATGGAAGAGCATACGGAACTAGTGGAAAGAGTTCATAAGGCTGGTGCTAAAATAGCAGTTCAAGTTTACCATGCTGGAAGAGAGTCGAGCAGTGTTATAACTGGCAGAAGACCAGTAGCACCTTCACCTGTTCAAGACCCTACACAGGAAGAAACCCCTAAGGAATTGACAAATGAAGAAGTAAGAGAATTAGTTGAAAAGTTTGCACAAGCAATAAGAAGATGCAAAGAAGCTGGATATGATGCAATTGAGCTTCATGGTGCGCATGGGTACCTTATAAATCAGTTTATGTCTCCATTTTCAAATAAGAGAACTGATGAATATGGCGGAAACTTTATGAATAGATTAAGATTTCCTATTCAGATAATAGAAAGAGCAAAGGCTTTAGTTGGAGAGCATTATCCTATCATCTTTAGAATATCTGCTGATGAAATGGTAGAAGGCGGCTTAACTATCGAGGATACTAAAATAATAGCTCAAATACTAGAGGAAAAGGGTGTTGCTGCACTCCATGTATCAGCTGGTGTATATAAGAGCGGCGCTATAGTATCTGCTCCAACTGTAATTAAAACTGCTATATTTTCAGATTATGCTAAAGAAATTAAAAGGGTTGTTAATATACCAGTTTTCACAGTAAATAAAATCATATATCCTATGGTTGCTGAGTCACTATTAAAGGAAGGAAAGGCGGACTTTATAGCAATGGGCAGAGCTTCTATAGCTGATCCATACCTTCCTATGAAGGCTAAACAGGGTAAATTTGATGAGATTATTTACTGTATAGGCTGCAGACAGGGCTGCCAGGGTAAAATTGCCATGCAGGAGTCTGTATCTTGTTTAGTAAATCCTAAAACAGGAAAAGAAGTGGAATATGAAATAAAAGAAGCTGAGGTTAAGAAAAAGGTCATGGTTATAGGGGGCGGACCAGTTGGTATGGAAGCTGCTATTGTAGCTTCAAAACGTGGACATGAAGTAACTCTATATGAAAAAGCCGACAGGCTAGGCGGTCAATGGCTTCTTGCTGCTATTCCACCAGGAAAAGAGCTTTTAAATACACTAACAGTATGGCAAAAGGGAGAACTGCAGAGGGCTGGAGTTACGGTAGCATTAAATACAGAAGTAACAAAGGAATTAGTAGTAAGTGAAGATCCAGATGAGGTTATAATTGCAACTGGAGCTAATCCAATAGTTCCGCCAATACCTGGAGCAGATAAGCAGCATGTATTTACTGCAAATGATGTGCTTCAAGGAAAGGTTGACTTAAAAGATAAGGTAGTTGTTATAGGTGGTGGACTTGTGGGCGCTGAAACTGCTGATCATATAGCTGTGCACAATAAAAAGGTGGCTATAGTTGAAATGCTTCCTGAAATAGCTAGAGATATGGAAAGTGCTTCAAAACAATTTCTATTAGAAGAACTAAAAAAGTATGAAGTGCCATGCTATGTAAATTCTAAGGTTTTAGAGATTAAAGATTCAACTATAGTAATTGAAACATTAGAAGGTAAAAAGGAACTTGAAGCTTCACAGGTTGTACTTGCAATAGGCTCAAGATCTAACAAATCACTTGCAAAGACTTTAGAAAACCAATATAAGATTACTGTTATAGGTGATGCTTCTGTAGTTGGTAAAGCATTAGATGGTATTAATTTAGCTTATAAGACTGCACTTGTTATATAAGGGGGCAAAAACTAATGAAAACTCTTTTTGATAAAACTGTGCTGAAGGGCATGAAAATGAAAAATAGATTTGTTAGAGCAGGTTTATACCTTGCTCTAGCTGGAGAAAAGGGAAGATTAACTCCAGAGATTTTTAAAATATATGAGGAATTAGCTAAAGGAGGAGTAGGAACTATCATAACAGGCTACAGCTATATAAGAGAAGAGGATCAGCCTAATACAAATATGGTAGGTATTTATGATGATTCTTCCATAGAGGATTTTAAGAAGTTTACAAATATGATTCATCAATATGATACAAATGTAATTTTGCAAATAGCTAGCGGAGGGTCTCTTACCTATGCTCCTATAGGGGGAAGGAAAATTTTGGGACCATCTGCGGTTGAAAATCAAACTACTAAAATTACACCTAGAGCTGTGACAAAGCATGAAATAAAAGAGCTAGCAAAATCATATGCTGAGGCTGCGTTAAGAGCTAAAAGAGCAGGCTTTGATGGAGTTGAAATTCATACTGCCCATGGCTATTTATTGAGTCAATTCCTATGTCCATACTATAACAGAAGAACTGATGAGTATGGAGGCAGTATTGAAAATCGTTCAAGAATTCTATTTGATGTATATAATCAAGTACGTAAGGCTGTGGGAGAAAGATTCCCTATTTTCTTTAAGATAAATAGTTCAGATTATATGGAAAATGGATTAACTATAGAGGATAGCTTATATGTGGCTGAGGCTTTAGCTAAGCTGGGAGCAGATGCTATTGATGTAAGTGGTGGTAATGAATCAAGCACAGAAGCAATAGAAAATAATCTTACCACCGCAAGAACAGGTATATATAACAGTACTGAAAAGGAAAGCTATTTTAAGGATTATGCCATAGAATTAGCTAAAAGGATTTCCATTCCTGTTATTTTAGTTGGCGGAAACAGGCATATTGAGGTGATGGAAGAGCTTTTGAATAAAAATAACATTGAATACTTTGCAGTAGGAAGACCTCTAACATGTGAGCCAGATTTGATAAATAGATGGGCCTCAGGAGATATTAGAAAACCTAAATGCATATCCTGTAATAAGTGTTATTATACGCCAGGGAAAAGATGCATTATTAGATAATAAATTTATTAATGTGCAGGTTGTTTATTAATTATAAATTTATATTATAATATTTATGTACGCAAAATATTAGGCAGGTGAATATTAGTGATAAATTATAATAATAAACAATACGTATGTCTTTTAGACCTGGGCTTTGAAATCATAAGGGGAAAATGGAAGGCAGTAATACTATGTCATCTTATTGAAGGACCTAAAAGATTCTTAGAATTGCAGAGAATTACCTGCGGTGTAAGTCAAAAGGTATTAAATGAGCAATTACGTGAGCTTGAGGAAGACGGTTTAATAGATAAAATTATTTATGCTGAAGTACCCCCAAGGGTTGAATATAAGCTGACGGAAAAAGGCAGGGAGCTTGCTCCAGCATTAAAGATGATAGAGGACTGGTCAAAAAAGCATTATAGTGAATTTATACAGAATATTGAAGAATAAGGAGCATAAATGAATTTACACAAATTCATTTACGCTCCTTAAATTATATTTTAAACATAGAAACTATTTTTACTAGAGAATCTGACTTTTCTTTTGCTGATTGTGATAGATTTATGACCTCATAGGACATCTGTGTTATATTTGAAGCTTCCTCAGCAATATTTGAAGCACCCTGAGCCTCATCATTAGAAGCACTTGATATTTCTTCTATTGATCTAACCATGTTCTGCATCGAAGCAAAGAGCTCTTCAGAAGTAGCACTAAAGTCAGTTACTATATCATTTACTTTCGCAGAGCTTTGGCTGAAATGTTCGCTGGTATTTACAAGGCTATCATAATCATATAGTACTCGCTTGTCTATAAACTCTAAAATTTCACCAGAGCTGGAAGAAAGATTATTTACAGCTTCTAATATCACTGCAGTAACATCTTGTATTTTAGAAACCATATTTTTTGAGTCTTCTGCCAGCTTTCTTATTTCATCAGCAACCACTGAAAAGCCCTTTCCAGCTTCACCAGCTCTTGCAGCTTCAATTGCTGCATTCAAGGCGAGCAGATTTGTTTGTGAAGTTATTTCAAGAATAGCCTCAGATAATTCATTAATTTGATTTACAGCCTTTGACTTATCAATTGCCATTTGCAGATCTATCTTTGTTTTTCCGTATATTTCAAGGGCATTTTCTTTGGAAGTCTTTGCATAATGTTTCATTTCATTACTCATGCTATTTATTTCACCTACAGTAATTGAACCCTCCTGGGCTTTTGAAGCAATTACTTCCACAGTTTTTTCAATTTCTAAGGAGGTAACATTCATTTCTTCAGTGGCTGAAGCAGTTTCTTCGGCTCCTGCAGACAGTTCTTCTGAGGTAGCTGATATTCCCTCTATATTTTTAGTAAGCTTATTCACTTCTTCATTAATATCAATAAGCATTCTGCTCACATTGGAAGATTCTTCAGCAACCTTTATTACAAGAGCCTTTAAGGACTTTTGCATTGTACTTATTGTATTTGCTAAAATACCTGTTTCATCTCTCATTTTAAGAAGCCCTTTAGGAACCTCATAAGTAAAATCTCCTGTTGCAACAATGCTTAAACAGTCAGAGGCTGTTTTTATTGGTTTAGTAATACTTCTTGAAATCATTATTGTAATGATTATACTTATGGCAACGAAAAAGATAAAGCTGAAACTTAATATTGTGATAAGCTCATTTATTTTTGACATTACTTCCTGCTTTGGGGCTGTTATAGCTAAGGACCAGCGGGATCCTTGCACTGGAGCAAAGCCCATGTAGTAATTAGAACCCTTGTAGTTATATTCGCCTACACCACTTTTTCCTTCTGTCATTTGTTTTATTAGTTCAGATATAGACTTTAGTTCTGTATCTTTTTTCGCATTCTCTAAAGTATTATCCATTTTTAGTACAAGATTTTTATCTTGATTTGCTACGGTTGTACCATTATTGCTAACCATAAAAGCTGTGCCGCTTTTACCGAATTTTATATCACTAGTAAAATCGCTTAGGGCATTGCCATCACGAACAGCAATTAGTACTCCAACCACTGCATTATTATTTTTTATAGGAACTGCATAAACTAAAACTATGCTGTTATCAACCTTACTTATTAGCGGATCTGATACTTCTACTTTTCCAGCTGCTGCCCCCTTAAAATAATCCCTGTCTGCTAGATTTGCACTTTTTCCATCAGTATATTTTACATTGCCCTGTAAATCTGCAATACCCATTTTAGTATGTCCACTTCGCTTAACTTCATTTTTAAGCAGCTCAAGCTTTTCTTCTGCTGCTAGTTTATCTGTCTTTACAAATTCGCTTTCTGCTAGTGATTCAAGTGTATTAGTTTGGACCTTTATTCCATTCTGTACAACTTCGGCGGATTCAGCTGCCATTCGGGATATAGAATCATCAATGTTGGAGCTTAAGGCACTAGTGGCTGATTTATAGGCTACATACCCAAGTCCAAGACAAATAATAATTAATAAAGATCCAAAAGATAAAAATAATTTTGTTCTGATACTTCTTAATTGCAACATATGATCCCCCTTTAGAATAAAATTATATTATTAAATAAAAGTAAGCAGTATAGAGCTCTACTTTTATAAAATAAGTGCATTTAAAAAATTAATCGAAAATGGAAGCATTTTATAACTTTATATACCTTTTTGTTTTATGATATAGTAATATTAAAAAGGTTTATACCACTTTTGTGGATTTGTCATTGACTTGGTTATGACAGTTGTGTTTTATGGCATATCTTGTCTGTTATGATAAAAATGATAACTTATTTGAATTAAGGGGGAGAGCTTTTTGACAGCTAGTATTACATTTGGTGAGTGCCTAAATTATATGCTTTCAACTCTAGATATAAGCATCAGTAGATTATCTAAGGCAATTAATGTAGATAACTCACTTGTCAGCCGGTGGATTCATGGAAGTAGAATTCCCGGGTATAATACAGATCACATTGAGAATATTTCAGAATACCTTTCAAAAAATGTTCATAATACTTTTCAAGAAACTAGGTTAAATCAGCTTTTTTTCAGTGCACAGCAGAATTTTGAATTAGAAGCTAACATTAAAGAAAAAATAAAAAAGGTATTATTAGAAGCTCAAGGATATTCAATCGAAAACAAAAAAGAAAAGCAAATTGAAAAGAAAAAACATAAAAATGATAAAGAACACATATCCAAATTTACATTTTGTGAAAAGCTGAAGTTAATTGAAAAAAGCAATTCATATGAGGGTAAGCCTGTATGGAATTCCAATAATACCGCAAAATTAATGGAGTTATCAAGTGAAGATAAAATAATTTTTGGGATAGAAAATGTTATAGCTGCAAGTATTGATTTACTTGAAACAACTGCAAAGAAAAGCTGCAGTGAAATAAGCAATACAATTTATATAACTTATTACCAGGATATAGATAGCTCGCAGCACCATGCCCTAATTAATTTGAGAGATGTACTGCTAAAGGCTATAAATAGTGGATGGAATTTGGTTCTGCTTTTAAAAATGGATGGTGATATAAATAAATTAATGGAATTTATACACTTTTCAAGGCCACTATTTGAAACAGGAAAATTTTATCCATACTATATCAATAAATATGATAATTCCTCTTTATCTAGGGAAATTCTTGTAGTTCCAGAGATTGGTGCAGTGTCATGTTTTTCAACAAATATTCATTCAACTGTTGACTGTGCCTTTTACTTTAAAAGCAAAGCTGCTATCAAAACTTTCATAGATTGTTATAATGTGATTTTAACTAATGAGGCGAGCCCATTAATAACCTATTATTCTTCTGAAAATAGTATAGATTATGGACTTTGTTTAACTGAGTGTGAAGAAAACATAGGTAATAGATTTTTATACAAATATTCCTTTAGTATGGTTACAATGCATGAACATTTATACAAGAAACTCTTAAAAAGGAAAAAGTTTTCTACGGATGAAATGCTGATGGAATTGGAGATTTATAGAAGGCGATTAAGTTCATTTTTGTCCAATGTACAGATTTATGAATATAAGGACATATATATGGAAGATTCTATTAGGATGCTAATAAAAAACAGGCAGTTTTATTATTATAATTATTCAGGTGTTCAGATTATGGAATTGGAAGCTGAGGACATAATTGAGTATTTAGAAAATGTGATCTACCTTCTTAAAACCCACAATAACTACAATATTGCATTCATATCTAGAGGTGATGTGAAAAACCACAATTTAAATTGTGTGGTTAAGGATAGGAAAGCAGTGCTGTTTGAATGTTATGAACCTTCAAAAAACATAGCAAAGGTGCAGTTGTCCATAGAAGAACCTACTATAGTTAAAGCTTTTTACAGGTATTTTGAAGAAATCTGGAAGCATATCGCTCCTGTAAATAATGATAAAAATGAAATTATTAAGTGGCTTGAAAGTCAAATAAATGTACTTAAAAAAATGGTCAGTTAAAAAATCAGCGTAGACAGATTTGTATTTTAAATCTATCTACGCTTTTTATTCTACAACATATTTTTTAGCTTCATGACAGCGTAATCAATAACACTGCTTAAATTACTGTTGTTTTTGCCAGCACCTTGCGCAAGAGATTTGCTACCGCCGCCTTTGCCGTCAATAAGGGTTATGGCATCCTTTAATAAGTCATTCATGCTTAAGTCCTTTAGATTTTTAGAGCAGGTGAAAATTAAATTTGCTCTATCCTCAGAAGTTACAGCTATAAGGCTTACCACATTATCCTTTTCTGTAAGCTTTGAACTAAGCTTGCTTATATATTTTGCATCCTCATTGTGATATATTCTGTTTACTATAGTTATATCCTTTGTCTTGCCGGATTCCTCAAGTATTTCCTTTACTTGAAAATCCTGAAGTTGAGCTTGAAGGTTTTTATTTTCTTCTTTTAGTACTCTTAAGTCACTATCTAAATTCTTAATAGCTTTTATGGAATCTTCTTCATTGCTGTTTAGATATCTGCATATAGTTTCAGAGAATCTATCCTTTTTAAAATTATCATCTATGGCACGGTTTCCTGCTAAAAACTCAATTCTTGTGGCGCCCTTGTATTTTTCCCATCTTTTTATCTTTATAAGTCTAAGCTCAATGGTTGAACTAGGATGTACACCGCAGCAGGCATTTATATCTAAGTTTTCAATTTGGACTATTCTTATCTGCTCGTCAGTATTTGGAAGTGCACGTCTAAGCTTATAATTTTTAAGTTCCTTCCTAGAAGGAGTTATAAAGTTAACCTTTAAATTTTCACCTATATGTATATTGGCTAGTCTTTCAGCTTCTCTTACCTGCTCTTCAGTTAAAATACCTTCAATGTCTACAGTACTAATGTCTTTTCCTAAGTGAAAGCCGCAGGTATTAGCCTTAAATAAGGAGAAGAAGCAGCCTGAAAGTACGTGTTGACCTAAATGCTGCTGCATTCCATCTACACGCCTAGCCCAATCAATAGAGCACTTTACATTGTGTATTTTCATAGGCTTTTTTTCCATTACGTGATATATTGTTCCATGCTCTTCGTACACATCTATAACTTCATTATTTTCTATAAAACCTAGATCACAAAATTGACCACCTCCACCAGGAAAAAAAGCAGTCTTGTCTAAAATCACATGAAATTTGCCATCTATCTCTTTTACATCAATAATTTCTGCTGTGAAGTCCTTGATATATTGACTTTCGTAAAATAGTTTTTCCATTATATTCACCTCGTAAGTATATCTTAATTAATATCCTCTTTAATAAATAATAATTCAATGTATAGTAATATTACAAGTAAAATAGAGTAAATACTTTTAATATGATATTATTAAATTATATAAAAATAGTTAAATAACAAATTTATAGGAGAGCAAAAGATGGAGAGTACAGTTTTTAAAAAGATGAAACTAAAAGAAGGTACTACAGGAGTTTACCTATATGCTCCAGAAGAATACATAGCAATGACAAAGGAGCAGAGCATAGTTGATTTTAGTGAATGTGAAAAATATGGCTTTGTGCACCTATTTGTAACCTCAAAGCAGGACTATTTGGATAGAATTAATGAGGCTATATCATTATTAGGTGAAAATGGAGTACTTTGGATTTCCTATCCAAAATCGGATAGAAAGAATAAGTATGATATAAATAGGGATGTATTATTTGCTACAACTCAAGAAATTGGCTACATTGCCTGCAGCAGTGCAGCGCTTGATGAGAAGTGGTCTGCAATGAGATTTAAAAAGATGTAGTTCTAAAGCTTTTTATGAAAAGCATATTTTAAAGATCTGTTTAGTTATGATGTAGACTAAAACAGGTCTTTATTTTATTGTTTTTGAATAGATTAAACTGTACAAATGAGCCAGAATGGAAAAGGTTTTCCTATATGCAGTCGCCAAGTTTTTACAACAATTCAGAAAAGTGGTTAAAAGCCAAAAGAATTTGGAAAAAGAATTAAAAATAGTTGGTAAAATATATTTAATTCTTTTAGAATTGGTGGTATAATTCAAATATACGTAACGTGTGTTATGTTTGTTAGAAAATTAACATGCAGAAAAAATTAGTATGAAATGGAGGAAAGATGATATGGATAAATACAAGGTTATTGAGATTAAGCAAAGTGTTTTTGAAAATAACGATAGACAAGCAGATTTGCTTAGAAAACAATTAAAAGAAGAAAAGACCTTTTTGTTAAATTTAATGTCATCACCAGGTTCAGGAAAGACAACTACCTTAAAAAGAACAATTGAAGCTTTGAAGGACGAAATGAGAATTGGGGTTATGGAGGCGGACATTGATTCAGATGTGGACGCAAATACTATCTCAAAAACAGGTGCAAAGGTAATACAACTGCATACAGGCGGAATGTGCCATCTAGATGCAGATATGACTAAACAAGGTCTTGAAGCACTTGGAACTGAAGATGTTGACATTGCAATACTAGAGAACGTTGGAAACCTAGTATGCCCAGCAGAGTTTGATACTGGTGCATCAAAGAACGCTATGATTTTAAGCGTACCAGAGGGAGACGACAAGCCTCTAAAATATCCACTAATGTTTTCAATAGTTGATGTACTTTTAATTAACAAAATTGATGCTATAAGCATTTTTGACTTTGATTTTAAAGCGGTAGAAGAACGTGTGAAAAAATTAAATCCTAATATCAAGGTTATACCTATATCAGCTAAGACAGGTGAAGGAATTGACCAGTGGGCTAATTGGCTTCGCAGCGAAGTTAAAAATTGGAATGAAAAATAATTATATAATGTAATATTATCTTGGGGGGAAATAATAAGATGGTAAAGAAAAAAGTACTCGAAATGGCCAATAAAATAGCTGCTGGTATCACTGGCGGACTAGTAAAAGTAAAACCAGAAGATCCGGAATATAGAATTTTTGAGCCGCTTGTTACTGATGAAATGGCAGAAGTAGCACTTTGTCTTGAAATAAGAAAATTTAAAACTGTACAGGAAGTCGCTGCAAAATGCGGAAAACCAGCTGCAGAAGTAGAAAAAATGTTGTATCAAATGGCTGTAGATGGTGTTATTAAATTAGAAACAGTTGATGGTGTTGATCAGTATTGTCTTGAGCTTTTCGTTCCAGGATGTATGGAATACATGGTAGATAAAAAAGAAAACTTGGAGAAGTACCCAGTAATTGGTGAGTGTTTTGAAGAATATACAAGAAAATTAGGTGCATTAATGGCAGGAAATATTCCAGTTGGACTAGGTGTAATGAGAGTTATTCCAGTTCAAAGCGCTATTGATGGAGATACAAGAAAGGCTTCTTATGAAGAAATAGAATACCTTCTTAATAAATATGATCTTTTTGCTGTTACAGATTGTGCATGCCGTGCATCCATGAGAGTAATTGGACAAGGTTGTGGACATAGAGTTGAAGACATATGCCTTAGACTAGGACCAGCTGCTGAATACTATATTCGTACAGGAAAAGGCAAAGAAGTTACTAGGGAAGAAGCTAGGGAAATTTGTTTACAGGCTGAAAAAGAAGGACTAATGCATCAAATACCTAATTTATCAGGACCAGGAAATGCACTTGCTATTTGTAATTGTTGTGGATGCTCTTGCTTTGGACTAAGAAATGCAAATCTTTATAGAAACCCTGATTGGTCTAGATCAAACTATGTTTCACAAGTAGATACAGAAAAGTGTGTTGCTTGCGGAGAGTGTGTAGAAAACTGCCCATCAAATGCATTAACCTTAGGACAAAAATTATGTTCAAAGGACCCTGTTGAAGCTCCTAAACAAAAAGATACTCCATATGATACTAAATGGGGAAAAGATAAATGGAATTTTGATTATCGTCATCGTAAGGTTGTTGATGATGGTGGAACAAGCCCATGTAAAACTGGATGTCCAGCTCATATAGCAGTTCAAGGATATATTAAGATGGCATCACAAGGAAGATATAGAGATGCACTTGAGCTTATAAAGAAAGAAAATCCACTACCAGCAATTTGCGGACGTATCTGCCCAAGAAAGTGTGAAGCTGTTTGTACAAGAGGAGACGTGGATGAGCCACTAGCAGTTGATGAAGTTAAAAAGTTCATTGCTGATCAAGATATGAAAGCAGAACATCGCTATGTACCTGAAAAAATGGTAAAAAGATCAGGAAAAATTGCTGTAGTAGGTGCAGGCCCTGCAGGACTTTCATGTGCTTATTTCTTAGCTGTTGATGGATATGAAGTAACAGTGTTTGAAAAGCAAAAGAAGCTTGGTGGTATGTTAACACTTGGAATACCTTCCTTCAGACTTGAAAAAGAAGTAGTTGAATCAGAAATAGATGTACTTAAAGAACTAGGAGTGGAATTTAAGACAGGAGTTGAGGTAGGCAAGGATGTAACAATTCCTGAATTAAGAAAGCAAGGATATAATGCCTTTTATTTAGCAATAGGTGCTCAAGCTGGTAGAGGCCTCGGACTTGAAGGTGAAAATTCTGAAGGCGTAATAACTGGTGTTGAATTCTTACGTAGAGTAAACTTAGGTGAAGATCTAAGATTAGAAGGACCTACAGTTGTTATAGGTGGAGGAAATGTTGCTATAGACGTTGCTAGAACCGCTGAGAGAATTGGCGCTTCAGCTGTAGATATGTTCTGCTTAGAGAGCAGAGTAGAAATGCCTGCGCTTGATGAAGAAATTGAAGAAGCAGAAGCAGAAGGAATTGTTATAAACAATTCATGGGGTCCAAAGAGAATTATAGTTGAAAATGGGCATGTGGTAGGAGTAGAGTTCAAAAAGTGTATTTCCGTTTTTGATGAAAATAAGAGATTTAATCCTAAATTCGATGAAAATACAACAAAGATAGTAAAAGCAAGTAATGTACTGCTTTCAGTTGGTCAAGGAATAGATTGGGGTAACCTACTAGAAGGCTCCAAGATTGAATTAAATCCAAATAAGACAATAAAAGCTGACCCAGTAACCTATCAAACTGGTGAGGAAGATGTATTTGCAGGCGGAGATGCTTTAACTGGACCAAAATTTGCTATCGATGCAATTGCGCTTGGAAAGCAAGGTTATATTTCAATTCATCGTTATGTTCATGGAGACAGTTTGACCTTAGTTAGAGAAAGGGAATACCACGCTCTTGATAAAGAAAACCTAGACATGGCTGGATATGATCGTTTACCTAGACAAAGAGCACTTCATGTAGAAGGAGATACATCAAAAGTAAGCTTTAAGGATACCCGTGTTACCTTTACTGAAGAGCAGGTTAAGAAGGAAACAGAGCGTTGCCTTGGCTGTGGTGCTACAGTTGTGGATCAATACCAATGTGTAGGCTGTGGAGTTTGTACTACTAAATGTAAATTTGATGCAATTTCATTGGTTAGAAAATATGATGCAGCTGGTTCAGATATTGATCATATGAAACCTATAGTTATAAAACACGTTATCAAACGTCAAGGAAGAATTGCAATGAAAAATGTGAAGAGGCTTTTTACAAAATAGAAAGATAACGAAGGTTAATAGACTATTAAAGTTAATAATTACGGGGGAGCAGGAGTTCTCCCGTTCTTTATACTCTGATAAGAGAGGTGATTTAATTTGCATGAAATAGGAGTTATGATTGAAGTTGTTAAAATGGTTGAGAATTTTGCAAGAGAAAATAGAGTAACAAAAATTGAAAAGCTAGTCCTTCAAATAGGGGAACTATCACCCATGATTCCAAGATACATAGAAGAATGCTACCCAGCAGCAGTGTATGGGACGTCGCTAGAAAAAACGAAATTAGAAATTGAAATTTTGCCAGGAAACGGCATTTGCAAAGATTGTAATAAGGTTTTTAATCTTATTGAGAATAAAAATAAATGTCCACACTGTGGAAGCAGACATTGGGAGATACTGTGTGGAAAAGAGTTCATGATTAAAGAAATAGTCGCTTGCTAAGCTGTGCAACGGGGACGTTTCGCGTGGCACACGCCATTACTTATGGAACTGCGGGGATGTTTCGCATGGCACAATAGAGTCAATTATGTACGTGACGTGGTGACACTTTGTATTGCGCAATATACAATATGAAATGGAGGGGTTTTATGGCGCAAACAACAAAAAAAGCACTAGCAGCTTCGCTGAAAAAATTAATTGCTGGAAAACCACTCGATAAGATTACTGTTATTGATATTGTGGAAGACTGTGAAGTTAATAGGCAAACCTTCTATTATCATTTTAAGGACATTTATGATCTTGTAGAATGGATTTATAGTAGCGAAGCAACGAAGGCTTTAGGTAACAAAAAAACTTATGATACATGGCAGCAAGGCTTTGTACAAGTTTTTCAATATATTCTAGATAATAAAGCACTTGTAACAAATACCTATCATTCTGCTAATAGGGAGCATCTCCAGGGATTCCTTAGCAATGAATGCTATATTCTTTTAATGGGTGTTATAGAAGAAAAAGCTGCTGGTTTGTCAGTAAGAGAGGATGATAAAGCGTTTATATGTAATTTTTACAAATACGGATTCGTGGGACTCATTGAACAATGGATTCGTACAGGAATGAGGGAAGATCCTTCTGCCATTGTTGAACGCTTAAGCATTCTTATCCAAGGGGATATAGAACAAGCACTGAAAAAATTTAAAAAAGACAAAAGTTTATACAAATAGGCATCTTTGTATAAACTTTTTACAATGTAGGCCCTGTGTACAAGCTTTAAACACAGGGCTTACATTGTCTATTGAGGAAATTTTTAGTTTTTTTTATCATATAAACATAGGATAAAATGAACTGGAGGGAATTAATAATGTATTATAGTAATGGAAATTATGAAGCTTTTGCGCGTCCTGAAAAACCAGCTGATGTAGATAATAAATCAGCTTACTTAGTTGGAGCGGGTTTAGCTTCTCTAGCAGCAGCATGCTTTCTAGTAAGAGATGGACAAATGAAAGGTGAACACATTCATTTTCTAGAAGAGATGGATCTTCCGGGAGGAGCTTGTGACGGTATCAGAAATAATGAAAAAGGCTTTATTATTCGTGGCGGAAGAGAAATGGAAAGTCATTTCGAGTGTTTATGGGATTTATTCCGTTCAATTCCATCAATTGAAACAGAAGGCCTTTCAGTACTAGATGAATATTACTGGCTAAATAAGAAAGATCCAAATTATTCATTACAAAGAGTAATAACAAATAGAGGAGAAGATGCTCACACTGATGGAAAATTTACTCTAAGTGATAAAGCTTCTATGGAACTTGTAAAGCTATTTATGACTCCTGATAAATATTTATATGATAAGAAAATGAATGAAGTGTTATCAGAAGACTTCTTTAATTCTAACTTTTGGTTATATTGGAGAACTATGTTCGCTTTTGAAGAATGGCATAGTGCTTTAGAAATGAAGCTTTATTTCCAAAGATTTATTCACCATATTGGTGGACTACCTGATTTCAGCAGCTTGAAATTCACAAAATATAATCAATATGAATCCTTAATTCTTCCAATGATTAAATACTTGGAAGCACATGGTGTTCAATTCCAATATAACACTGTAGTAAAGAATGTTGTATTTGATATTACAGAGGAAAAGAAAGTTGCAAAGAAAATCATCTGCGAACATGAGGGAAAAGAAGAATGCATAGACTTAATAGAAGATGATTTAGTATTCGTTACAAATGGCAGCTGTACAGAAAATGCTGCTTTAGGTGATAATGATAATGCACCTGTATTTGATAATTCAATAAAAGGATGCTGGGAGCTTTGGAGAAATATTGCTGAACAAGATCCATCCTTTGGACATCCAGATAAGTTCTGTACTGACACTAAAGCAACAAACTGGGAATCAGCTACAGTTACAACTCTTGATGACAGAATCCCACCTTACATCGAAAAGATTTGTAAGCGTGATCCATTCAGCGGAAAGGTTGTTACAGGCGGTATAATTACAGTTAAGGATTCAAATTGGCTAATGAGTTACACTTTAAACCGTCAACCTCACTTTAAATCACAACCTAAAGATCAATTAGTTGTATGGGTATATGGATTATTTACTGATGTACCTGGTAATTATATTAAAAAGCCAATGAGAGAATGTACTGGAACAGAAATAGTTGAAGAATGGTTATATCACCTTGGTGTTCCAGAAAATGAAATTCATGATATGGCAACAAAGTCAGCTAACTGTGTTCCATGTATGATGCCTTATATAACTGCATTCTTTATGCCTAGAACAGCAGGTGACAGACCTAATGTAGTTCCAGATGGATGCGTTAACTTTGCTTTCCTTGGACAATTCGCTGAAGCACCTCGCGATGTTGTATTCACAACTGAATATTCTGTAAGAACTGCAATGGAAGCAGTATACACTTTACTTAATATAGACAGAGGAGTTCCAGAGGTATTTAACTCCTGCTATGATGTAAGAGTTCTTTTAGATTCAACATCAAAGATGATGGAGGGAAAGAAGATAACTGATGTAGATCTTCCAATTGAAGCAAAACAGGGTTTAATGGAAGTTATGAAAAAGGTTAAAGGAACAGTTGTAGAAGAGTTGCTTGCAAGATATAATATAATTTAAATAAAAAAGTCCACTGATTTTAATAATCGGTGGACTTTTTTATTATAAATTCTAATCCTCCAAAGGAAGCCATTCAAGAACTCTTTTAATATATGTATCCCAGAATTCCCAGTTATGCTCTCCAGGTCCTTCTTCATAAGTAACATCAATACCATTACTTATAAGGAAATCTCTGAAATTGCGATTGGCTACAACCAAAGAGTCCTCTGTACCGCATGCCATATATATTTTAGGGAAATGTATACTGCTATCCTGCTGCATCTTTTCTTTGATTAATTCCACAAGTACCGTTGGATTTTTATCACTTTTAACAGCCTCATTTAAGTCTCCAAAGCAATTTTCGAAGTATGCACGATTTCCAATCAAAGATCTCTCATCATAAGGCATGTTTAGGGTTTGTTCAAGGGTCAGAGCACTAGAGAGTCCTGCAATGCAGCCAAAGTTTTCATTATATTTTAACCCATTTCTTATAGCACCGAAGCCTCCCATAGAAAGACCAGCTATAAATGTATCTTCTCTTTTATGAGAGAGATTAAACATTTTTCTTGTAATCTCAACTAATTCCTTTCCAATAAACTCCCCATAGAAGTTTCCAGGTCTAGGATTGTCAACATAGAACGAATTATCTCCTGAAGGCATAACCACAGCAAGATTTTTCTCTTCTGCCCATTTTTGAATTCTTGTATGTGATAGCCAATTCATATAATCGCCATATATACCATGAAGAAGATACAGAGTTTTATATGGTTTATCTTCTACAAAAGGCATTCCTGGTGATGGTTCCTTATCTGTTGGTAAAATAACTAGAATCGGAACACTTTTCATTAAAGATTTAGAGTTAAAATTTACTTGTAATATAGCCATTTTAATTCCTCCTATCGCTGGGGATACCATTGTATCGGCAAGAGTCCCAGTTAATTCTTAACGAAAATTTCATTTGCTAACTTTTCCGTTAAAGGTCATTTAGGCCTTTAGCCCCAAATTTATCTTAAAGTACTATTTTTATTTTATCCCTTTAGGCTGGAAGATGCTATACCTTTAGTAGAATATTAGTATTTATGGCATAATTGCAACAATGGCTATGTTTTTATTTAAAAATTCTGGCAAAAAGTAATAAAATATATTTACAATTGCTAAATAAAGTAATAAAATCTATATATAGGTAAAATAAATAATTTAACTTTTCAATAATAATATATAGGAGGTTATATTTGTGAAAATACTAAAATATTCAAGAGCTTCTAAACAAATATTAAATCTCTTTAAGCCTTATATTAATAAAATCATTTTTATAGTACTTACTATGGTTATAGGAACTATTATATCTATGTTAATACCCCTTCTTGCAAGGAAGATAGTGGATGAGGGGCTAATCAATAAAGATATATACGTAGTTGCGAAATATTCTTTAATAAGCCTTTTGGTAATTATTATTCAGCAATTCACTGAGTTTGTTCAAACAAAGAATACCTTAAATATAAACAGTAAAATTAAATATAGATTAAACAGCAAATGCATATCAAAGCTGTTTAAGGTTAAGATGAGCTATTTTGATAACAATAATGTAACTGAAATAATGAAAAATATCTCCATGGATATTGAAAATATTTTAAAGCTGTCCGATAGCTGCACTCTGCTCATTATAACAGAAAGTCTTAAATTTATAGGGGGAATTGTGGGACTGCTGCTCATCAACTACAAGCTTACCCTATGTGTTCTATTATTTATCCCTATAAAGTATAAGATAACCTTATTACTATCTAAGAGAAAAGAAAATCTGTTTAAAGATTATATGAAATATAACTCGGATTACTACTCCTGGTTTGGAAACACAATATCTGGAATTAGAGAGATAAAGCTTTGGAATGTTTATGATATTAAGAAGATGGAATTTACTAAAAAGCAGAGGGATTTAATAAAGACAGATGTAAAGTTTGGATATTTAGACAGGGTAAATGAAATAAGCCAAGCACTTCTGCTTCAGGGTTTAACTACTGTGCTGTATATTTTAGGAGCCTTTATGGTTATAGGCAGCAGCTTAAGTATAGGCAGCTTATTTGCCTTCCTCACGTATTCAACCTATGTAACAAATCCAGTTTCAATAATACTGAATGTAAGGTATTCCTTTTCTGCTATATTTCCTTCCGCTAAGAGGCTATTTGAGTTTTTAGATATGGAAGATGAAGAGTTTAACTACAGAAATAACAGGGTCAAATATAGAACTATAAATGGAGATTTGGAATTTAAAGATGTTAGCTTTTCTTATAACGAGGAAAAGAGTGCATTGAAGAAGATAAATCTTAAGATTAATAGAGGCGAAAAGGTGCTTTTGCTTGGTAACAACGGTTCAGGAAAAAGCACGCTTATAAAATTGATTTTGGGATTATATGAGCCTACTGAAGGTAATATTTTTATCAATAATCTTAACATAAAACAATTAAAGTTCAAGGATTATAGAAATATATTTTCTGTTGTGAATCAGGACAGTTACATATTTGATGGGACTGTGAAGGATAATATCAGCCTGTTTTCCAAGATGAATAATGAGGAAATGGAAGAGATATGCCAAAAGAGCGGGGCTATAGAATTCATTAACAACCTTCCTAATAAATATGAAACTATTTTAGGGAGAAAGGGAGTTAAGCTGTCAGGAGGGCAAATTCAGAAGCTGGCTATAACAAGAGCAATGGCCAAGGATTTTGAAGTGTTGATTTTTGATGAAGCAACTTCCAGCTGTGATTTTATGAGTCAGCTATATATAAGGGACTTGATTAGAAAATCCTTTGTAGATAAAACAGTAATAATGATAACACACAAAATAGATATAGAGCTATTACAGTCTGTAGACAAAATAATTATCTTAGATAATGGAGAAGTGGACTCTGTAGGTACTCATGAGGAGCTTTTAATTGAAAGTGTCAGCTACAAAAGAATGCTGGATAAGTATTACGAAAGCATAGGTGAAAAGGTGGTATAAAGAATTTGTATTTTTTAATTTCTTATTAAAAAATTCAGATAAATAAACAAGAGAGGAGGGGAGATACTACATAAACTTAGGAAAAGTGCTTGTAATTTAAGCTGACCTTTAAGCTTGGCATGACACAAAGTATTAAATTAATTAAATTAAAAGGTAATGAGTGAAGGGAGAATTATTATGAAAAAATTAAACAAAAACGTAAATCTTAGAAAAGAGAATTTGGAAGCTTACAATGCTTATAGCTGTACTTGCAGCTGCAGCAGCTACTGCACTGGTGGATATCCATCTTCCTATTATAATTTTAAGGCACTTCAAGCAGACGTAACTATGGAATATTAATAAAAATCAGGATTCAGGGTTAATCCCTGAGTCCTTTTAAATAACATTAATTCCAAGAGAGGGAGGGGCAAGTATGGAAGATAACAAAGCATTTATACATCAATTTAGCACTTATAATAACGACTATGTGTATGATGTAAATACTAACGAAATACTTAAAATAAATAAAGAGTGCGGTGAAATACTAAAGTGCGTACAGAAGGGTGAAATAGGTGTACAAGCTATAGAGCATAATGAAGTTCTAAATAAGATTAAAGCTCATGGCTACCTTTCAAGTCATAGATTATCTGAAATAATACATCCAGAAGATGAACTATTGGAATTTAGACTTAACAATAAGTTAAACATGGTAATTCTTCAAGTTACACAGCAGTGTAATTTAAGATGCAGCTATTGTCCTTACTCTGGAGGATATTATAATAGAGAGCATGCAAATAAAAAGATGAATTTTGATATTGCTAAAAGGGCCATAGATTTTTATATGAATCGCAGCGCAGACAGTGAAGCATTAAGTGTAAGCTTCTATGGTGGAGAGCCATTATTAGAGTTTGAACTTATTAAAAAGTGTATTGATTATGTTGAAAGTAAGGCAGAAGGTAAAAAAGCCTTTTTTAACATGACCACTAATGCCACCTTGCTTACTTCTGAAATTGTTCGGTATATGCAGCAGCACAATATTGATTTAATGGTAAGCTTAGATGGACCAGAGCAGGCCCATGATAAAAATAGAGATTTTTATGGAGGAAAGGGCACCTTTGAAACTGTTGTAGAGAGACTGGAGATGGTAAAGGAACAGTTTCCTGAATTCTTTAAGACTATAACCTTTAATTGCGTAATGGATCTTGATAATGATTTTGGTTGTGTAAGCGAATTTTTTACCAGCTTTGATGTGATAAAAGATTCTCATATTAATTTTTCAAGCTTGAATGATGATCATGCTAAAGATAAAAGAAACGTCAATAAAGAAGATTATGTATCAAAGTACAACTATGAATTGTTTAAATTATTCCTATCTAAAATAGGTAGATTTGATGAAAAGAATGTATCGAAAATGGTATTGGGCTATTACAGCAATCTTCAAACTAAGATTTTTCAGGAAAGGCGTACAGAAGGGCAGAGGGAAAAGGGACATCCTGGAGGACCATGCGTTCCTGGAGCTCAAAGGCTGTTCGTGGATATATACGGGAATCTATATCCTTGTGAGAGAGTAAATGAATCTTCTAAGGCTATGAGAATAGGACATATAGACCAAGGTTTTTATATGGATAAGGCTAGGGAGATATTAAATATAGGAAAACTAACAGAAGAAAGCTGTAAAAACTGCTGGGCCTACAGATTTTGTTCTTTATGTGCTTCAGCAGCAGACGACTTAACAGAATTATCTGCTGAAAGAAAAAGTGAAGGATGCAGAGGGGTTAAGGCAGGGATTGACAGAATGATGAAGGATTACTGTATTTTAAAGGAGAATGGAGATTCCTTTGAGAGCATTAAATTAGTGGAATATATTTAGAATATGGAGATGAAGAGCATGTTTAAAAAGAAAGCTATGATATATCCAGTAGATAGACAAGCGGTTCCTCTATTAAGATACAATTATCTACTAAAAGAATATGATATTGAATATGCGGTTTCACCAAAGGGCTGGGGTGTAAGTGGAAAGGACTGCGGCGTTCTAGATGGTGGAAATAAGCTTAATAAGATAATAACTACAGACTTTGAGGAGGCCTTACAGCTTTGTGACTGTGTTATATTTGCCGAATCTGATATGCCTTTAAGCTTTGAAGAGATGATTTTTCCAAAGCTTAAGAGGGCTCTAGAAACAGGTAAAGATATAATCTGCACCTTGGAGATTCCAATGGAATTTCAGGAGGCTATTGATAAGTTGGACATAAAAAGCAAATTTACATATTATCCAAAGGAAAAGTGCTTTAACTTTAAACCAATAGAGCATGAATATATCTATGACATTGGTGTTCCTGTTATAGGTGTATTTGGAGTAGCTGAGAGAAGCTCTAAATTTAACATACAGCTTGCTCTTAGAGAAAAGCTTATTGCTCAAGGGTACAAGGTGTCGCAGATAGGTACAAAGCATTATTCCGAGCTTTTTGGCTTTCACTCCTTTCCTAAATTTATGATGAGCTCTAATATTAGTGAATCCAATAAGATTATGCTGCTTAATCACTTCATTAAAAAAATCGAAGTGGAGGAAATGCCAGACATAATTATTGTTGGAGTACCTGGAGGACTTATGACCTATAACAATAATTACACCAATAGATTTGGAATTATGGCCTTTGAGGTATGCAGTGCAATTCAGTTTGACTCTGTAGTGGTAAGTACCTTGTACAATGATTATAATGAAAATTATTTTACAGCAATGAAGCAGGCTCTAAGGTATAGATTGGGCATAGAAGTAGATGCCTTCAATATGGCACCGCTAAAAGGCAATTTTGAAGTTTTGGATGATAAGAATAGATTTGATTATTTAACCTTAAGCAGTGATTTCATAGATAATAAAATAAAGACCTACAGCAATTTAGATTTTAAAATTTACAATGTTTTAAATGATAAAAACAATGAGGAGCTTATGAGTTACCTTGTTGATAAGCTGGCAGGCTATTCTGATATTCAGGCAATATAAAGTTGGAGGTTAATTATAATGGAGAAGGAACTTATAAGAGAACAATTGCTAAATATACTGGCTGATAAGTATAGGGTAAAGGTAGAAAAAAGTGATAGTACTTATGATTTAAATCTATTAGGCAAGGAAATGAATATGGGACCGGGGGATTTACTTTGCTTTTTCCTAGAAGTTGAGAAAAAATATAATATAAATATTAATGAAGATGAAATTATGAATGGCTGCTTTAAAACTATAAATTCCATAGCACAGCTGATTTGTGAAAAGTCGGATTATTGTCTCCTGAGTGATCCAAATGCTGAATTACAATGAAATAGCCGTTATTGACGATGGAATAAATGATGGCTTTTATACTAATATTACTAGGTTAAGTAGGAGCATAGAAATTCATGCTGACTGCGGAATAATTGAATATAAAAATAACAAAATAGAATTTAGCCATGGAACAGTCTGTGCAGCAATAATATGTAAATATGCTAAAGAGGCTGTAATTAGCAGTGTTAGAATTCTAAATGAAAGAAACAAGACTACAGCAGCCCAGCTTATAAAGGCAGTGGAATGGTGTCTTGAGAACAATATTGGAATTGTGAATCTAAGCCTTGGTTCCACGGATATTAATGAAAAAGAAAACATCAGTTGTGTTATAAATAAAGCTGTAGATGCAGGAATGATTATAGTTGCAGCCAGCAGTAATAATGGCAAAATAACTTATCCGGCTGCTTTTTCAAAGGTAATAGGGGTTAAAACTTTAGGACAGCAGTATGTTGGTGAAGGCTACTTATATCACTATAGACCTGTAGATGGTGTGGATATATCAGCGCCTTCGGTGCATAAACTAGTAAATTATTTTGGAGAAGATGAAAGCAGCTCCTGTAATAGCTTTGCAGCTCCCTATATTACAGCACAAGTATATAATATTCTTAAGGAAGCTCACTCAGCATATTCGCCTTTAGAGGTAAAAAATATGCTGTTTCTAAAAGCAGCAAACTTTGAAGAAATTAAAGAGGTCAGCAAAGCATCTAAAGCTGACCTTTGGTATATGGATATGAATCTGTGTCTTAGTGACAGACTGAATAGGTCTATAGATATTCCAATGCTATTGGTGGTAGGGGAAAAAGAAAAGGGAATGGCAGCGGCCTTAAAGCTTGAAGAGCTTTTCAAACTTCAGGGGTATAGATGCGGAGTATATTCAGATATAGACAACTGTGAAATGAATTACTTGCCTTTTAAAGAGCTATATTATGAAAAAACTATACAGAGTGATCACATTAAAGGCATAATAAGTTTATTTGAAATTGATCTAGGCATAGTTTTTGTGGAGTTTAATAGACTGGATATAAATTATCTAAAGGTTGTTGAAGAGGTTATAGAAAATGATATAAGAATAGTTGTGAACAATGATAAATGTAATATAATTGTACTGAGTGAAGAACAGGAAAATCTTAAAGTGCCATATAGAGCTAAAGATGTAGATGAAGCATTTAAGTACATATTGGAGCTCTATCAGTAATTATTCTTCAATGAAAGAGATCGTTGTTTAGTTATGCCAGCTTGGCACATCTACATGCCTCCAATCATAAAATATAAAAATAATGTGTTTTTATGGAGGTAACTATGTTCATTTGTCCATACTTTAATTATAGCAATTATTGTAGAAATGATGAGAAAAAGAGTTTTACAATAGAAGAAGCAGCTTGGGTTGCAAGATACTTAAAAATTAAGTTTGAGAATTTTGATTTAGAAGACTTTAGAATTGGCTTAAATGTAGAACTAGAACATGGAACAGTGAATCCAAATACAAATATAACCAATGATGATCCTATTATAACAGGAAAAATAACACTTGCTCATTTAAATGAGTACCCGGATTATTATAAAAGACTTACTAAGATGGAAGAAGAAGCCGAGCAATATTGGAATAAAAGCAAGTCTAATGGCATAGAAAAATTAGGATAAGAGTAAGAAAATCTTAATATAAGAATAAATATTTTAAAAACGCAGAGGGCCTTCCTCTGCGTTTTTTTATAGAGCGTTCTTAAGGCCGCATCCCCGTGGCACATGACAATTGTCATATGGAAAAGTAATTTAACTCACTATTTTCATAGGGGGTATTAAAGTATTATAACATTAGAAAAACAAATGGAGGTATTAAAAATGATAGTTGAGATAAATAATCTGGTTAAAAGATACAAGGATTTTATAGCAGTGGATAACTTAAACTTATCAATAAAAGAAGGGGAAATATTTGGTCTCCTTGGACCAAACGGAGCAGGAAAGACTACAACAATAAATACAATATTAGGTCTTAGTAAAAAAGACAGCGGCGAGGTTAAAATTTTTGGAAAGAGTATGGATAAGTACGAAGAGGAAATAAAGAGAAATATAGGAGTAGTTCCTCAGAATATTGCTGTGTTTAATGATTTAACTGCATATGAAAATGTAGAATTTTTCGGAAGGCTCTATGGCTTAAGAGGAAAACTTCTAAAGGAAAGAGTAGAAGAAGCGCTGGAGTTTACCGGACTTTTGGATAGAAAGAAGGATTACCCAGGAAAGTATTCAGGAGGAATGCAGAGAAGATTGAATATTGCTTGTGCCATTGTTCACAAGCCAAAACTTATAATCATGGATGAGCCTACTGTAGGTATAGATCCACAGTCAAGAAATCACATATTGAATTCTGTTAAAAAGCTTAATGAAGGCGGCTCTACAGTAATTTACACTTCCCACTACATGGAGGAAATTGAGGAATTATGTACGGACATAACAATAATGGACCACGGAAAAGTAATAGCTAAAGGAACAAAAGAGGATTTAAAATCACTGGTATCCTTAGAGGAAAAGCTTACCCTAACACTATCTAATGTTAACTATACCATGGTGGATGAAATCAAGAGAATTTCAGGAGTTAAAGACTGTATAGTTGAAGATAGAAACATTACAGTAATATCAAAAAAGGACTGCAGAAATTTAAGCAGAATCATAGATGCAGTTAATAACTCAAACAGTGAAATATTAGGAATAGATGTTGAAAAGCCAAGTCTTGAGGGAGTATTCCTTACTCTTACAGGAAGAAAGCTGAGAGATTAGTAGGAGGGGTAACATGAATGTAATATATATAGCCTTAAGCACAATAAAACGGAACTTCAGAGATAAGAGATCTATGTTCAGGTCAATTTTAATGCCTATACTAATGATCATCGTTCTTGGAACAGCGCTTAACAGTGCTTTTGAAGGGCAGAAGATAGATAAATTTAATGTATGCTATCTTAATCAGGACAGTGGAACTCAGGGTGAGGAGTTTACAAAGTTTCTGAACTTAGATGACATAAAGGATGTACTGAACGTAAAAGAAGTAGCTTCTATTGAGGAAGGGCAAAAGCTCATTGACGAGCAAAAGGCTGTTTCACTAATAGTAATTCCAAAGAATTACTCTGAAAGGTTAAAATCAGGAGAAAATGCTTCGATTCAAATTTATAAAACCAAGTATACAGATTTTAAAAATGAGATTGTTGAAAATATAGTAGATGCTTACAATTCGGCTGGAAATGCCATGATGGCAGCTGCAAAGCTTAACCCAAAGGATTTAAGCTATAGCCGCTACAGCACAATAAAGGAAAATGTACTATCTACAGAAGGAAAGGCTCCAAGAGCTATAGATTATTACGGCGTGGCAATGCTGGTCTTAGCTATAATGAGCTCTGCATCCTTTGCAGCAGATATGGTTTCAGAGGACTACTTTGAAAATGTAGGAGTAAGAGTTAAGTCAACACCAGTAAAGCCTTTTGAGAGACTGCTTGGAAAAATAATTGGCTGTGTATTTGACATATTTGTGAAAGGTGTAATCATCATAGCCTTTAGTAAGTTTATATATCACGTGAACTGGGGAAGCAACTATGGAATGATAGCTTTAATTATGGTAAGTGCAGCTGTGTTTTCCACTATATTTGGAATGTTTCTAACTATGGCCGTTGGAAGTGGCAACAGAGCAAATGGGATTATAACCTTAGTAAATAATATTTTCACCTTTGTAGCAGGAGGATACGCTTTAATTATTACGACTGATGTTCAGACGTCAGCACTAATGCATCTTTCACCAAACTTTTATCCAATGACTGCGCTATTAAATGTAATATATTCAAATAATTATAGAGTTAATGTGCACTTCTTTAGCACAGCAGGTTATATTTCAATGCTTTGGGTGCTTTCAGCTGTGCTTTGTCTAGGCTTTATTGCACTTGAAAGGAGGAGAATAAGATGACAATCTTTTTTACAAATTTAAAAAGAATCTTTAAGAAAAAAGTAAATAGAATAACTATATTCCTTGCGCCTATTGTATTTATTATTTTATCCTTTAGTTTAATTACTCCTGGTACTATACATGTAGCAGTAGCTGATAAGGATAATACTGAATTCAGCAGAGCTTTTATAGAAGGGTTAAAAGAAAAAGCTGATGTTGGAGTTATATCAGAAGAGAATATGAAAACAGGTGTATACAATAAAACCATTGATTACGGAATTGTTATTGATAAAGGCTTTACAGACAGCTTAATAAAGGGTGAGGATGTTAAAATAGAATCCTTTAGGGCTGAGGGAGCAGGAGTGACTTCTATTGTGAAGCTGTATATAGAAAATTATATAAGCGCAGCAAAGAATATAGCAAAAAATGCTAATCGAAATAGTGAAGTCTTCTATTCTTCCTTCAAGGACTATGAAAAGGGAACCTTTAACAGCGAGAATATTGTGTTTGGAAATACTCAAGGTGATGGGAAAAAGGAAAAGATGGCACTTGGAATGCTTGGCTATGCAATGCTTCTAATAGCAACCTTTTCAACAAACATGATTCTTGAAGACAAGAAAAACAATACCTATACTCGTATGTTTTCAACTCCTCTAAAAAATTGGAACTACATGCTTCAAAATATACTTAGCATGCTGGTAGTAGTAATAATTCAAGTAGCTGTAGCCTTTCTATTTATGACAGGAGTGTTCAAGGCTCAGCTTGGGGCATCAGTATTAAGCTTGTTTCTCATATATACTATCTTTGCTGCCTGCAGTGTAGCACTAGCCCTAGCAATTGCAAGTGTTTCTAAAAACGTTAAGCAGGCTTCGGTTTTAGGACTATTAATAAATACCTTGGCAGGAATGGTTGGAGGCTTCTTCTGGCCAAAGGACTATATGCCAAGTACCTTACTTACCATAGGAAAGTTCACACCAGGATACTGGCTAACAGATGGAGTTGATAAGCTTTTAACTTCACCATCCATAACCTCTGCAGCACAGGATATAGGAATAATATTATTGTTCACATTGGCTTTTTTCATGGCTTCCTCATGGAAAAAGGTATATATAGAAAATATTTAATGAAAATGTTTGGGATGACCTGTATAATGATTTTATACAGGTTATTTATTTATAAAAAGGGTGCGTAATATGGAATATTTATTTAGGACATTGATTTTTTTAGTTATTATAGGTAAGTATGTACTTCTAAGAAGTATTTCTTCAGTGGAAGTGGCACTGCTTCTTGTGATAGCTACTGCAAATATATTTAAGCATAAATACAAGGTTACCTGGATAGGATTAATAGTGGAAATGGCACTGGCAGCCTTTGGATGCAGCTACAGCAGCTATTTTAGCTTAATATATGTACTTATAGCCTATGATGCTGGCAGTAAAAATATGAAACCTCTAGTAGTCCCATCAGCTATACTGGGGATGTACTTTTCAGCAGCAAATAATATTTTGGAAACAGGAGCATTTATTGCTGCAGCCTTTATGTTTGGAATACTCAATTTAAGGTTTGAAGAAAAGGTAAGCTCCTTTAAGGAAACCTATGATAATGAAAGAAGATACAGATATGAACTGGAAGCTGCTAAACAGAGACTTTTAAATTCGGCAAAGGAAACAGCCTATTTAGCTGAGATCAGAGAGAGAAACAGGATTGCTAGGGAAATTCACGATACTGTAGGGCACAGCCTTGCAGGTATTTTAATTCAGCTTCAGGCAGCTCAAAAGCTTAGAAATAGGGACGAAGAAAAGTCTGATGAACTTCTAGTGGATTCAATTGAGAGATTGTCGGATACCTTAAATGTGATGAGAAATACAGTCCACAACATAAAGCCTGGTGATTCCATGGGAATTGATTATATAAAAAGTATTATAAATAACTTCAATTATTGTCCTGTAGATTTTAAATGTTCAGGAGATTTTAGTAGTCTTCCAGCAAATATACTGGAAACCATAAGCTCGGATATAAAAGAGGCACTTACAAATGCCTATAAATACTCAAAAGCTACAGCTATAGAAGTAAAAATAGACATAGATCAAAGCCGTGTAAGAGTGTATATTAAAGATAATGGAGAAGGCTGTCCTAATTTAAAGGAAGGCTTTGGCTTAATGGGAATAAGGGAAAGAATCAAAAATTTAGGGGGAACAGTTTCCTTCAGCGGGGAAAATGGTTTTGTTATAGTTTATGTAATTCCTATTGGGAAGGGGGATAACAATTGAAAGTAATAATAGTAGATGATGACGGACTAATAAGGGACAGCTTAAAGCTGGTTCTAGGGCTTGAAGAGGATATAGAGGTAATTGGTACAGCTAGAAATGGAATGGAAGCCTTTGAACTCTGTAAGACAGACAAGCCAGATATTGTACTAATGGATATAAGAATGCCAGTAATGGATGGGGTACTTGGAACAAAGCTAATAAAAGAAAATTTTAGAGATGTTAAGGTTGTAGTGTTAACCACCTTCAAGGATGATGAATATATACGAGAAGCTGTTATGAATGGGGCTGAAGGCTATATATTAAAAAACCAGTCCACGGACAGTATTATAGAAAGCCTTAGAACAGTGCATAAAGGCAATACGGTTTTTGAGAAGGATGTAGTTAATGCAATTACAGGCATGATTAGAGAAGAAAGAAGCAAAAAGCCCTCTGACTATAATTTATCCGAAAGGGAATTTGAGGTACTCTCTCTAATTGCTGAAGGCTTATCAAATAAGGAAATATCGGAAAAGCTGTTTTTAGGAGAGGGTACTATTAGAAATTACATAACAAATATACTGGAAAAGTTGGAGCTTAGAGATAGAACTCAACTGGCTATCTTTTATTTAAAAAACTTTTAAGATGCAGCATGCGGTGCCACGGGGACGTTTCGTCTGGCACATGTGCCAAGCGAAACGTCCCCGTGGCACCCGTGACATGAAATTTACTAAAGGAGATGAAGGTAGAAAATGAGCAAAAGTATTATAAAAAAAGAGAATATAATTGATTTAGTTTTTATAATTATAGGTAGCTTTATTAGCTCAATGGGTATTAATATGTTTTTAACTCATGCAAGGCTTTTAAGTGGTGGAGTTACAGGTATTGCATTAATTATACAATATGTATTCAATATACAGGCTGGAATATTAATTATATTACTAAACATTCCATTATTCGTGATAAGCTTCTTAAAGCTTGACAGAAAATTCACCATATACTCCTTGGTAGGGACTATAACTCTATCAGTAGCTTTGATTATAACACATCCAATAGCTAATGTTTTAAATATAAATGATAAATTACTTTATTGCTTATATGGTGGAGTAGTAAACGGTATTGGTTTTGGTCTTGTATTTACACATAATGGTTCAACTGGTGGATTTGATATTATATCAATGATTGTAAGAAGAAAATATTCTAATATAAATTTAGGAAAAATATCCTTTGCTATTAATCTTATTATAGTGTCAGTAAGTGCATTTATATTTGGTCTTTCTAGCGCTCTGTATACGCTAATTGCAATGTATATAACATCTTTTGTATTAGATAATGTTGTAAAAGGCTTTAATCAAAGAAAAATGGTGCTTATAATAACTGAAAAGGAAGAAGAAGTATCAAAAATAATTATGACAAAGCTAGGAAGAGGAGTTACTTATCTATATGGAGAAGGTGCTTACACTGAAGTAAATAAGAAAATACTTTACTGTATAGTACAGTCCTCCCAAGTTCCAGAAATTAAGCGTATAGTAACAAATATTGATAAAAAGGCCTTTCTTACCTTTGTAGATGCTACAGAAGTTCAGGGGAAGGGATTTAAAAATGCGCTATAGCGCCGCAGGGCAATGATCTTTGGCACAAATTGAGCTGTAATGCATATATTTTATAAATATGTCAAAAAAACATCAGCAATGATTTACTGCTGATGTTTTTAGCATTTATAGCAAAATATCTTGTGAATATTTATTTTTAGATTCGTAAAGCATGAGGTCAGCTTCATGAATTAATTCTTCAAAGGTAGCATCTACAGAAGGCTCATATATGGAATAGCCCATGCTAATTGATAGCTTATAAGGTTTATTTGAAGCTAAATTGTACTGATAAAAATTATTATATATAAGCTTTATAATATTCTTTGCTTCAGCCTCGGATGCTTTGTTTACAGCAATCACTATGAATTCATCACCGCTAATTCGAGCCACAATATCATCCTTCCCAAGGGAATACTTAAGGAGCTTTGCAGCTGCCTTAATGGCTTCATCACCTTCTTTATGGCCAAAGCTATCATTAATAGATTTAAGCTTATTTAAATCTCCATAAAAAAGTGTAAATTTACCTCCAGTAATAACTGCGGCATTATATAGATTTCCTCCACTGTGATAAAAGCCCTTTCTGTTTAAGATACCTGTTAATTCATCAATATACATTGCTTTATTTTCGTCTACTAGTTTCTCGATTTTGATAAATGCATCAGAAAACCTCGAGGCAAGCAGATATGCTTGAGAGTAAGTGAAAATAAGAAATCCATAGGGTGCAAGGGAGGATGCAAATAACGTACCAGCTTGCACAAGCATATCGTGGGCTACTGAAGCAATGAAGATAATAAATCCAAATAGAACTATAATCGAGCCTTTATTTTTGTCTGCAGCAGCTTTAATAGCAGCATAAAGTACATAAATACAAACTCCTACTGTCCATATTTCAAAGCAGATTAAAAATCTATCATAGAATTCTATATTAGTTAACACTGTTATTAAGCTAATAACTAACGAAGCAATATTTATTCCAGTAACCACTTTATCAGATATTTCTTTTTTGAAGAGCTCCTTGAAATACATAAATATAAACGGTAGAGCTGCATAAGCTGAGAGGTAAGCTATTTTATTAAATAGGCTAAAAGGAATATTAGGAAAAAATTCATACACAACCCTTTGACTTACTAAAAAAGTTCTCAGTGCAATGATAATAGAGAAAATCCCGAAATACAAAGGTTCTTTGTATTGTTTCCTTTTAAAGTGCAGTGCAAAATGATAAATTCCTATAATGAAAAGGCATCCTATAGTAAAAATATCTGTAGCAGCATTTACGATATAGGATCTTTTTATTTGCATGGAATTTCCTAAAAACATGTCTTGGACTTTTCCTGTCACATTATTATAATTTGACATTTGAATTACTATTTCTGCTTGAGAATTGTGACTATTGAAAAATACCAATTGGTGTTCATAACTTCCGGCAGCACTTGCGGAATCTGTACTTACATTACCCACGGAGGATACTAATTGTCCATTAATCCATATTTTTGATGCAGATAATAAGTATTTGGTTTTTATCCCATAATAGCCATTATCCTTTGGATTCATATTTACTAAAATTCTCATTGTTGCATAGCCATATTTAGGCAGTTTTTTATTGCTGTCAGTTGCTATGAAGGAATTTGGTACTTTAAAGTAATCTACAGCTTGTCTTAAATTATTGCTATTAAAGTCTTTTGGCTCTAGTAATTCTCCGGGATATATTTCCCACTGTCCATCCAGTTTAACCAGTCCATCTTTTTCAAAGTTCCAGCTACTTAAGTCCAGCTTTCCGTGTTTAGCTGTAAGAACATTATCTTTCTTTGTGCTGCAGCTGCATAGTAAAATTATTGTAAAAAGTGAAAAAATAATAATTAATGCATGTCTTTTTTTGAATAAATTATTTATGTTAAACATCTACAAATGTGTTTCTCCTTTAAAATGAAGTATCATATGAAGATTATAGCACTAAAGTGATTTTATGCGCATAAAATGACAAAAAATATGTAAAAAGGGCACAAAAAAGCCATATAAAAGAGATTTTGGCTTTGGGTATGCAAAGATAGATTAATCACTAAACTTTTTTATTGGTACAAGTTTAAAATGTTCTTTTATATATTTAAGTAAAGAAGCTATGTCTTTATTTGGTTTTATATGGCGTGAGGTACAGCAGTACATATATCCAGGCTCAGGTGTAACAAGGCGTCGTATTACTATATTGGGATTATTAATTTTGAAGGCCATGGCTGAAGTAACAGTTACAATACCCGCGTTTTCTCTCATAGCATTGACAAAATTTAAGCTATAACTGGAGGAAACAATGATATGGGGATTAATGTTAGTTAACTTACAAAAGTAATCGAACATTTCTCTAAGAGCATTCTCAGGAGATCCGGTTATAATTTTTTCCCCATCCAAAAGGGAAAAATCCATAGAACCTTCAGTGATAGCTAGAGGATGATCTTTATGAAATGCAGCATACATATAGTCTTCTGCCAAGGGAAGGCAGTTAAATAGTTCTTGCTGAAAGGGATTGACTAAAAAGGCTATATCTATCTCATCTTTAAGTAGTTTTTGAAGGCAAATTTGTTTTGACCATTCCTGGATGTGAATATCCACATCTAAGTTATTTTTCTGATATTCAAAGATAAAATCTGTGTTCACACCATTTGACAATCCATAGGCAAAGGCAATATATATGGATTGTCTATTTTTTTGTTTGTATTTTTCGATTACTCCAGCTGCTTTTTTGTATTCTCCCTGCATATTTTTTAGAATAGGATAAATACCATTACATATCTCTGTAGGTGTAACTCCGGATTTGGAACGCTCAAATAAAACCACGTCCAGTTCCTTTTCCAGGGATTTAATCTGTCTGCTAAGTCCTTGTTGGGTAATAAAGAGCTGTGCACTGGTTTTTGATATATTAAGTTCCTCATAAAGCTGCAAAAAGGATTCGATAAATTTTATTTGCAATTTTCGTCACCTCTAGTTTTACAATATAATTTTATTCTACAACTAATTGTTGTGGATGTCTATTTTTTGTTGTTTTACTAAATAATTCACAAACTTTAAAATTTAGATAGATATGTTTTTTAAATATGTGCAATTAAAACTAATATATAAGGGCATGGGAGGGGTTAAAAATGGCTATTAGAAAGAAGATTGCAAAGCTTGCTAAAAAGATATGTGGAGCAACTGCAATGATGATTACAATTGATGAGAAGGCTCCGGAATACTACGTTCTAGAATGTGTTGTAACAGATGAAATGGCAGATGTAGGTTTAGCTATGGAGCTAAGAAAACCTGAGACTATTGAACAGATAGCAAAAAAGTGCGGGAAGACTGTTGAAGAAACTAAAAGACTGGCAATGGAGCTTGCACAGGTAGGTGCATGTATTTTCCATTCAGAACATGGAGTTGACTTATTTGAGTTAACAGTGTTTGTTCCCGGTGTAATGGAAAAGGTAGTGGGCAACAAAGAGCTGTGTGAAAAGTATCCTCAGATTCCAAAAGCTTTTGAAGAATACGCAAGACTTAGAGGCGGTATGCTGTCTCCTAAAATGCCTGTTGGAGTGGGTCCAATGCGTGTAATTCCCATAGAATCTGCTATTGATGGTAATACCCGCAGTGCATCTTATGAAGAAGTATCTGCCATTTTAAATGGTCATACTCTATTTGCAGTAGCAGATTGTTCCTGTAGAAGATCAAGGCGTCTTTTAGGTGAAGGCTGTGGACATTTAGAGCAGGACATGTGCATTCAGCTTGGAGAAGGTGCTGAATATTACATACGTACGGGAAGAGGAAGGGAAATAACACGTGAAGAAGCCTTCGAAATTATAAAAAAGGCAGAAGAAAACGGTTTGATGCATCAAATTCCTAATATAGACGGCAATAAAACTCACGCAATTTGTAACTGCTGTGGCTGTGCTTGCTATTCTATGAGAAATGCAGCTTACTTTAATTCTCCAGATATGATTCGATCAAACTTTGTTTCACAGGTAGATACAGAAAAGTGTATGGCATGTGGACAGTGTGTTGAAAATTGTCCAGTTAATGCGTTAAAACTTGGACAAAAACTATGTTCAAAAACTCCTATTGAAACTAAAGAAACACTTTCACCAAGAGACCATGTTTGGAGTTCAAAATATTGGAATCCGGATTATCGTGAAAATAAAAAGGATGTTGTAGACAGCGGTACAGCTCCATGCAAGTCAGAATGTCCTGCTCATATAGCTGTGCAGGGATATATAAAGCTTGCTTCTCAAGGAAAATATGCAGAGGCACTAGAGCTTATCAAAAAAGAAAATCCATTCCCAGCAGTATGCGGAAGAATTTGTCCAAGAAAATGTGAATCAGCTTGTACTAGAGGACATATTGATGAACCAATTGCTATAGATGAAATAAAAAAATTCATTGCTGATCAGGAGTTAATCAAAGATAAGCGCTTTGTGCCTAAGAAGAGATATAATTATGGTAAAAAAATTGCTGTTATTGGCGGCGGTCCTGCTGGATTATCCTGTACCTATTATTTAGCTATGGACGGCTACAAGGTAACTATATTTGAAAAGCAGTCAAGGCTTGGTGGTATGCTGACTTTGGGAATACCTTCTTTTAGATTGGAAAAAGAGGTTGTTTACGCTGAAATTGAAATTTTAAAGGAACTTGGTGTTGAATTTAAAACTGGAGTGGAAGTTGGCAGAGATATTACCTTGGAGGAGCTTAGAAAACAGAATTTTGAAGCCTTCTACCTTGCAATTGGAGCACAAAATGGAAGAAAGCTAGATATTGAAGGAGAAGATGCACAGGGGGTTATTACAGGAGTAGAGTTCCTAAGAAATGTGAATCTTGGAAAGCAGGTTAATCTTAAGGGTAATGTAGTTGTAATGGGTGGCGGAAATGTGGCAATAGACGTAGCAAGGACAGCAGTGCGTGAAAAGGTTAATAAGGTAGAAATGTACTGTCTCGAAAGCCTCAGTGAAATGCCAGCTCTCGAAGAGGAACTTGAGGAGGCTTTGCAGGAAGAAATAAAGATTAATAATTCCTGGGGGCCAAAACGCATATTACACGAAAATGGCAAGGTTACTGCTGTGGAATTTAAAAAATGTATTTCTGTGTTCGATGAAAATGGAAGATTTAATCCTAGATACGATGAAAATAATACTATAACGGTGCAAGCAGATTATGTGCTGCTTTCTGTAGGGCAGTCCATTGATTGGGGGAATCTGCTAGCTGGAAGTAAGGTTGAGCTTAATAGAAACAACACTGCAGCAGCTAATTCATTTACCTATCAAACAGGAGAAAAGGATATTTTTGTTGGTGGAGACGTATATACAGGACCTAAATTCGCAATTGATGCAATTGCTGCAGGTAAACAAGGTGCTATTTCTATTCACCGTTATGTTTGGGAGGGACAGAGCCTTATTTATGGCCGTGATAGAAGAGAATATCATGCACTAGACAAAGACAATATAATTATAGAGGGCTATGATACAACACCTCGACAAAAGGCTGGTCATTCAAAAAATACTGCAATGTCCTTTAAAGATAGTCGAATAACCTTTACCGAAGAGATGATGAAAAAAGAAACACAGCGCTGTCTAGAATGTGGTTCAGTAGTAGTGGACCAGGAGATGTGTGTAGGTTGTGGTCAGTGTACCACAAAATGTAAGTTTGATGCTATAAAACTTATTAGAAAGTATGATAAGGCAGGCACCACCTTTGAAAAGCTTCCATTGAAGCTGGCACCTAATGCAATAAAACGTGCTGGTAAAACTGTAATACGCTCAGTAAAAGATGTATTTTAATTCGTGTCATAGGGACGCTTAGCACATAGAAAAAACGCAGAGGATCCTCTGCGTTTTTTCTATATGATTATTTACTTATTTTTTTCACGTCCAAATAGTTTGTGCCCCATACACCAGCAAGAATCATAATGGAGCCTATAATATGATAATAGGCGAAGTTTTCCTTTAAGATTAGAACTCCAGCTATTATTGAAACTATAGTTGCCATATTAGAAATTACAGCAGATTTTGATGCCTCTATTTTAGAAAGAGTATAGTTTATTAAAAAGTAAGCTACTATGGATGATAAAATTCCTAGATATACTACTGAAATTATAAAGTCTTTGTTTTGTAGAGGTTTAAAGAACAAGGAAAGTGTTCCATTGCCTAGGTGATTTATTAGGGACATTAAAGTGAATATAACTGCACCCTCCACCATCATAGAATAAGTAAGTTCTATAGGTGTAAATTTCCCTGAAAGCTTTCTAGATATAATAGTAAAGGCAGCGGCTGAAAGTACAGCTCCTAGAAGCAATGCCATTCCAAGAAGGCTTCCACCACCTGAGCCAGAGCTTCCCATTATTCCGATATACATGACCCCAGCTACAGATAGAAATATAAATACAAGCTGAAGTCTTGAAGGCTTTTCTTTAAGAAAATAAGCTGAAAGTATTACTACGAATATTGGGATTAGTGAAATCATAAGTCCTGCTTGAGAAGAACTGGAGTATTTAATTCCATAGGTTTCGAAAATAAAATATACAACGGGTTCCATAAATCCAAGCAGCAGCAGACCTTTTAAATCCTTACCTTTATAATCCACTTTAATTACTTTAAAAAGCAATAAAGCTGACATAACTATTAATGCCGTTAAAAATCTAAAGGATATTAACTCCAAAGGCTCTGAATGAGCTAAGGCTTTTTTAGAAAATAAAAAGCTGAGCCCAAATATAAAAGAGCTGCCTAGTCCAGCAACCATTGGCAAAGTACTATTTTTATTTTTCATAGTTATCTCCTATCTAAATTCAGTCTAAGTAAATTGTAATATAAAAGATAGCCTGTTTCAAGCATTTAAGGAGAGCTAAGGAAAGTATTTCACTTTAGCAGAAAAGGCAGTAGGAGGCTAGTCTTTTTTCTATTTTTATATAAAATGTTACTTGTTTAAATAAACCCAAACTATGATAAAATATAGGTAAAACATGCGCTGAAATTAATTGATAAAAAGCTGAAAGGAAATATATTAGTGAATAAATTAATGGGCTTTTACGAATTAAAGAACTCTACTCTGCCAACTATTAAATGGGAAGTATATGATGGACAGCAGAATTTTAATAAAAAGCAGCTGTGGACACTGCGCACGGCTGTATATCAAGGCAAAGACATAAATCTTCCTAGATATATTGGTATAAATGGCGAAGAAGCAAAGAAAAATGCTGATGCTTTATATAGCCAATTTAAAGAAAGCGGGATGGTTATATATTACCCTTATTTTATTGCTGAAAAGAGCGGTACCTTAAATGTATTTATAGATAAAACAGTAATTGAGGCAGTGAAAGAAGATCTATGGAACCTAGTAACCTATTCTAAAAAGGATGTAACTATAATACAAGATAAAAATGAGGAATTAAGATATATTGGTGATGAACACTTCCTTAGAGAGGATGAGCTGTCAGAGCTTATGAAGTATGTACCAGTTGTAAAGTCAATGTTTAAAGAACAGCTAATTGAAGGAGAAAGCATCCTTCTAGAATGGAGCTATGCTTACAACTGTGGTGTTGATAGAAATAAAATAGGCAGTAAGTATTTAGTTTTTTACGAAGCAAGGACAGTATAGGAAATTTTTATAGGTGATCATAGAGTAAATGTCACTGCTGCGCCCAAGAATAGTAATAAAATGTGCCAAGCATTAAGGTCACTAGGCACGGAAAGGTTAGTTATTATGCACTACAAAGAAGTTAAAGGAATACTATCGCCAAGTAACGGCATGAATATATATAGAGGCTGTACTCATGGCTGCATTTATTGTGACAGCAGAAGTAAATGCTATAACATGGATCATGCTTTTGAGGATATAGAGGTTAAAAGCAATGCGGTGGAACTGCTTACGGAAGCTCTTAAGAGAAAGAGAAAAAAGTGTATGATTGGTACTGGAGCAATGACTGATCCCTATATCCATCTAGAGAATCAGCTAATGCACACAAGAAAAGCACTTGAGGTGATAGATAAATATGGCTTTGGTCTCAGCATTCAGACTAAATCAAATCGCATTCTTCGGGATTTGGATTTGCTTAAAAGTATAAATGAAAAGGCTAAGTGCGTGGTACAGATGACACTAACCACCTACGATGAGAACCTGTGCAGAATAATTGAGCCAGATGTAAGCACCACAAAGGAACGATTTGAAGTTTTAAAGATAATGAGGGACAATAAAATACCTACAATTGTTTGGCTGGATCCTATTTTACCCTTTATAAATGATACGGAAGAAAATCTTAGAGGTATTTTAGAATACTGCCTTGAAGCCAAGGTATATGGAATTTTGTGCTTTAATATGGGATTAACCTTAAGGGAAGGAAACAGAGAGTATTTTTACGCTAAGCTAGATAAGTATTTTCCTGGCTTAAAGGAAAAATATCATAAAAAATACGGCTACAGCTATGAAATTCTTAGTGATAACAATGATGCCTTGATGGATATTTTCAAGAGAACCTGCAGAGAAAATGGAATAGTGTACAAGGCTAATGATATTTTTAAGTATATGCATGCCTTTGAAGAAAAGCAGGAGGCAGAGCAGCTTACTCTTTTCTAGACGAGTAGGTGGGACGATTAGTAATAGTAAAGCTAAATAATCACCAAGCTTATTTATTAGGCTAGTGATTATTTTTTGTCTATTTATCATATTTATAAATGAAAATCAGATGATTTTAGCAGTTCAAAGTATATGAGAGGAAAAAATCCCATTTGATGTTTAAAAAACTTTAATAAAATTCAATTTTTCATTAAAGTTTGCATAAATGCATACGAAAGAAGTATAGAAAGAGTATATAAAAAGCGTTAATTATTGTAAAGCTTAATATATGTAAAAGGGCAAGGAGAGAATTATGAGAATTACTGACTTTTTTAAAGCAAAGGATATTATGGATAAGATTATCACCAGAGCTAAAAGTACTGAGAAAGATGTTGTGGATAAGCTTATTGATAGGCTTCAATGCTCTGATGAAGATAAAAGAGAAAATGCACTAGATGTACTTTCTTCTATGGACCTTACCGTAGCTGAAGGAATAAAGGTATTAGAGGCAGCTAAAAAGAGTTATCCCAAGAGTAAGTTTGATTGGAAGGATATCTCCACTGATTTAATCGATATATGTGCTAACAGGCCCTACAGCGAATACGTATTGAAAATAGATGATATATATGATCGGCTTAATGCTAAGGCAAAAAATTCGGCTTTAAATTTTCTTGCAAAGTATGAAAGTGAACAGGCAATAATAACTTATCTTAAGCTGCTGGAAAAGGATTATGAGAAGATGGATAGGCTGCCTTCTGGAAGCTTAAATAAAAAGCCAAGAAATGGAGATATACTATTTCCTGGGTTATTAAAATTTGTAGATAATAAAAACATTACAGTGGATATATACATGATATTATTAACTTACTTTAGTAATGGCGTTGTAAGAGCTGAGCAAATCGAAAATTCAAAGGCCATGATAGTTAAGGATATAGTAGAAATGTCTCAAAGAATAATGAGCTTTGAGCTTCAGGATAGTAGATCCTTTTGGAACAATGGAGAATATTTGGACCTTAGATATGAGGCAGGAGTTTACTTTGATCTTGCAGGCTATATAAATAGCCCAGAGGTTATTTTAGCACTAAGAAACATAATGCAAGTAAAGGACATGAGACTGAAGATGTTTGCTGCTGTTTCCCTTATAAGACTTGGAAAAACAATCAGCCCTGAGGATGCCCTAGAAATTGCAGCAGACAGTGAGGTTAGAAACTGGTTTTATATAAATCTTGAAAAGCTAGAAAAAGAAGATATATTTCCTGAGCAATATAGAACCCAACATGCCTTTGCAGAATCAAACATGGTGGATTGGCTTATTTATCCAACAGAGCTTGGAAGAGTACCTGATTACATTGAGTTAATGAATGTATTTGATAATGAGGAAGAAGAATACTATTTATTCCGCTTTAAATGCAATAATGATGAAGACGGCTGGCTGGCGGGAGTATCCGGACCCTATGAGAAAGATGAAATACCAACTACCTCAGCAGGAGGCTATACCTTTAGCCACTTTGAAAAATGGGAAAGCAAAACACCAGAGGAGCATTTAAATGCTATAGTTGAAAATATAAGTGAATACTGGATGAAGAGAGCAGAGGAACTAGAGGCCTAAAGAAGCAGAACATTATATATTTGATATGGGGATGATAATATGAAAAAGCCAAAGGTACTAGCTAAAGGGGACAAGGTTGCAGTGGTTAGCTTATCAAGCGGTATACTTGGTGAAGCTTTTGCCGAGCATGAATTAAAACTTGGAAGTAAGAGACTTAAGGAGTTTGGATTAGAACCGGTCTTCATGCCAAATACCCTTAAAGGAATAGAATATTTAAAAAGTCACCCTGAAGCCAGGGCACAGGATTTAAAGGACGCCTTTTATGATAAAGCTATAAAAGGAATTATATGTGCAATTGGCGGAGATGATACTTATAAAACCTTGCAGTATTTATTAGAGGATCAAGATTTTATTAATGCTGTACATAATAACCCTAAATTGTTTACAGGGTTTTCAGATACAACAATTAATCATTTGATGTTTTATAAGCTTGGAATGGCTACTTTTTACGGACCTAATTTCATTTGTGATTTGGCTGAATTAGAGCACCAAATGCTGCCATATACAAAACGGGAATTCTTGAAGTATTTTAATAATGATAGCGAAAGCTGTATTGAATCAAGCAAGGTATGGTATAAGGATAGAACAGATTTTTCCATAATTTCCCTTGGAACCAGCAGAATAGGTCATCTAGAAAAAAGAGGCTACGAAGTTTTACAGGGAAGTGGAAGCTTTAAAGGAAGACTGCTAGGTGGCTGTATGGAGAGCTTATACCATATATTAACCAATACTCGCTACATAGATGAAAAGGATGTATGCGAAAAGTACGGTATTTTCCCATCCTTAGATGAATGGAAAGATAAAATATTGTTCCTTGAAACCTGTGAAGAAAAACCAAAGCCAAGTATATTTGAAAAAGAGTTAAATACATTAAAAAGCACAGGCGTTTTTGATGTAATAAGCGGCATAATTGTTGGCAAGCCTCAAGATGAACAATATTATGATGAATATAAAGAAGTTTTTTATAAAGTTATTGATAATAAAGAATTACCCATCCTCTATAATGTGAATTTCGGACATGCATATCCAAGATGTGTTATTCCATATGGAATTGAAACAGAGGTGGATTTAGATAAAAAAAGCATTACCTTTAAGGAAAGTTTTTTTCAGTAATTGGAGAACTTGTGAATAGGTTTCAGAAGGTGAAACCTCACAATAAAATTGCTATTATCTTATTATATATATTCCCTCTTAAAAAGCTAGTTTTAGTATAAATTCTAAGACTAGCTTTTTTTAAATAGAGCCAAACTATGGTAAAATATAATATAGAATGAGGAGAAGGGAATGAGTTAAATTCTTTACTAAAAATTAGGGGGTATTTTCATGTATGATGTTTGTATTATAGGTGCTGGAGTTGTTGGGGCAGCTATTGCCAGAGAGTTATCAAAATATGATTTAAGTATATGCCTTATTGAGAAAGAGGAAGATGTTGCTTTAGGGGCATCAAAGGCTAATAGTGGAATTGTACATGGAGGATATGCAGCAAAGCATGATACTTTAAAAGGAGAATTGTGCATAAAAGGAAATAAGTTATATAGTGAGCTTAATAAGGAACTTAACTTTGGTTTTAGAGAGACAGGGGCCTTGGTTTTAGGTTTTTCTCTAGAGGATGAAAAGAAAATTAGAGAGCTTTACGAAAATGGACTAAAGGTTGGATGTGAAGATTTAGAGATACTACATGGAGAAGAAATTAGAGAGATAGAGCCTAATATTAGTAGTGAGGCAAAGGTAGCTCTGTATTGTAAAAGTGTAGGGGTTGCTTCCCCTTATGAACTTGTAATTGCCCTTGTGGAAAATGCTATAGATAATGGTGTTGAGCTTAAGCTGGAATCCGAAGTTTTAGGAATTAAAAAAGAAGATGATAAATTTAATATAAAAACAAGCAATGAAGATATACAAAGCAGGTATGTTATAAATGCTGCAGGCCTATACAGTGATAAGGTGGCAGAAATGATTGGAGTTAAGGATTTTTCTATTGTACCTAGAAGGGGGCAGTATGTACTGCTTGGAAAAGATCAAGGACATCTAGTAAAAACTGTAGTCTTTCAAGTTCCTACTGAAAAGGGCAAAGGAGTACTTGTTACAACCACATACCACGGAAACTTGATGATTGGACCCAATGCAGAGGAGACTTATGATAAGAATGATGTAGGAACAACTATAGAAAGCCTTACACAGGTTATTAGTGCAGCGCGAAAATCTATAAAAGCTTTTGACATAAGAAAATCACTCACTACCTTTTCAGGAATAAGGGCTGTAAGCAGTACAGGAGATTTTATAATAGGAGAATCCAGGGTTAATGGGTTTATAAATGCTGCAGGTATTGATTCCCCAGGACTTACATCTTCACCAGCTATAGCAGAAAAAGTTTTACAGATACTTCATGAAGCAGGCTTGAAGCTTGTAAAAAAATCAAACTTTATTTCCTATAGAAAGCCAATAATAATTAAAAAGGATGAAACTTTTAATGGAACAATTGATGATGCTGATCCAGCAAAGAATATAATATGCAGATGTGAAAAAGTTACTGAAGCAGAGATTTTAGACTCAATGAGAAGAGGAATAATGGTAAAAACTGTGGATGGTATAAAGAGACGTACTAGAGCTGGTATGGGACCATGTCAAGGAAACTTCTGCAGAGAAAGAGTGAAGGCAATAATTGCAAGAGAACTGAACATGAAAAAAGAGGAAGTAATGCAGAGAGGAGCTTTGGAAGCTTCACCTGAAAGAGTAAGCATAAATTTGATTAGAAAGTGTGGAGTATAAATAGGCTATGTTTTATTATAGTGTTGATAATATGATAATTTTCAAGAGAAGTCATTTTGGGACTTCTCTTAATTCACATTTTACTAAATTTTAAATTATGTTCATTTGCTTTGCTATTCATATTGTGATAACCATTTGCTAAGTATATCCATACCTTTGTGAACAAAGACTAAATTGACCACTATAATTATTAAGGCCAAAATAGAATACAAGACAACAGCTTTTAACTGAAATAATTTTACTATATTTTTAAGAATATAAATACATATAGGCAAACAAATAATGCTTGTAATAACAGCAGGCACATATTTTTTTACTATCAATGCTTGCAAACAATGTATTACCAAATGTAAAGTAAATACAATAAAAAATCCTACCCATAGGATATACCAATTTGTCACATAAGAGACAACAGTAATTATACTAATCAAAATAAATTCTTCTGCTACGCCAAATGCGAAAGATGATGTTGTAATATTATCAAAATGAGGTAATAACCTTTTTGATAATGTAGGAAATCTTTCACATAAATATTGTCTATACTTACTTATCCACCATTGCATGAAAATTATCTCTTCAAAATCGTGAAAAATAAAAAGTATAGGAAACAGCCATACAACTATTTTTATATCATTCATCCTCATCCCTCCTAGAAGCCTATTGTATAAGTGATTTTCATGTATTATTACAAATATGGATTACATTATAGTTTAATTATAACATTAACTTCAATATAAAGATGGTATAAGTGCCTAATAGTGGGAAGCTAAAATATATAAAGATTTTATTTAATAAAAGGGGGAGAATTATGAGTGGATTAGAAAACAAGATATGCCTAGTTACAGGAGCTAGCTCAGGAATTGGTAAGGGTGTGGCAAAAATAATGGCTCAAATGGGGGCTCAGGTCATCATGGTAAGTCGAGATAAGCCTAGAGGAAAAGAGGCTTATGAGGAAATCAAAGGTATTTCAAAAAATGCTGTGGATTGGATGCCTGCAGACCTATGCTCTATAGAATCTATTAATAGACTCTCTGAAAATTTAAAGGATAAATATCCTAAGTTGGATATTCTTTTTAACTGTGCTGGAGACAAGATTATGAAAAAGTATAGCACAATAGATGGCTTTGATGGATTATTTTTTAGTAACTACCTAGGACACTTCTTACTAACAAACCTGCTGTTTGAAATGCTTAAAAATGGCGCTTCTTCAAAAGTTATTACAATTTCTGGGCGAGGTCATAAAGCTTCAAAGACTGAAGGCAATTTTAATGGAACCATTAATTTTGATGATTTACAAGGAAGTAAACACTTTTCTTATGGCAAATATGCTAAGCAGGCTACACTAGCAAAAATACTGTTTACCTACGAGCTTAGCAGAAGATGGAAAGACTATGGGATTGCAGCAACCACCCTATGTCCAGGACTTACACGTACAAGTCAAGGTGAGTATTTTCCACTGCCTTTAAAAATGCTAGTACCATTAGTTTATATGCTAAAAGATACACAAACTCCAGAAGAAGGAGCTATGCATCTAGTAGAATTAGCAAAAAAGGAAAATGGAGAAATAAACGGAAAATATTTTGAAGGCGATAAAAAAGGATTGTTTGAAGCCAAGTCTTCAGATGAATCATATGATATGGCGGCCGCAAAAAAGCTTTGGATAGAAAGTGAAAAATTACTTAGTCTGTAACAAGCTTTTTAAACCTAAGAGGTAAATTAAAGACATATACAATTTATCAGATGAAGTAAAAGCAGAACACATAAAAAGTGTTAATAGGTTATAAAGCTTGATATAATGGAAAGTGTGATGAAATGGGGAATACTCATTTCTATTTAAAACTTAAGGATTTCAAAAATTGTACGAAGAAAGCAGGAGACTCATAATGGAAGAAAAAGTCGAGGACAATATAAATTCAACTGAAAGAACACTAAAGACAGGCAGTATCTACAAACACTTTAAAGGTAATGAATACCTTGTGCTGCACCTAGCAAGACACTCTGAAACCTTAGAGGAATTGGTGGTTTATCAAGCACTGTACGGTGAAAGAGGTATATGGGTAAGACCATTAAAAATGTTTTTAGAGCAGGTTGAAGTGGATGGAAAAATGATGAATAGGTTTGAGGAGAAATAAAAATGAAAACAATTTTCTTAAGTTTTACCCCAGAACCTTTCTATGAACCCATTACAAAGGGAGTAAAGCGATATGAATATAGAAGTAGGTTTTGCAATGAAGAATGTTATGCATATCTATATTTAAGTGCGCCTGTGCAAAAGGTAGTTGCAAGAATTAAGTTTGGTAAACGTATCGAATTAGAGAGTTGGGAAAAAGAATTTAGTGATGATGAGGAAGCAATGAAGAGGCTAAAGGAGTTTAAAACGGAAGGAAAAAGATATGCCATACCAATATTGGAATTTCAAGAAATTGCTCCTGTAACTCTAAAAAGGATAAAGGAGCAATTTACAGATTTTAGACCTCCGCGCTCATATTATATTTTAGATAATAATCCTCTATTATTAGAATATCTAGATAGCATACAACTTTTAGGAAATAAGCTTGTAAATGATTTAACTTGCATAGAGTCAGCTGAGGTATGTACGTATTGATTATCTAGAAATGGATAAAAATAAAATCCGGTAGGATCTCACAAAGAATATCCTATCGGATTTAGTTTGTCAAAAATTATTTTATAATTGTAGATGAAGTTTTTTTAGCTTACAATAGACAGAGAATATCTGTTTATTATTTTCCGTAAAACTCAAGAATTTAGCATAAACGACAAAACTCATAGTATATTATATTTTGAATGGAAGGGGAACATGTTAATGGTTAATATAAATAATGTACTTTCAAGAGCGCAGCAGTTGCCAGGTGAAGGAGCGGAAATATATAGGCCTAATAAAAATTATGAGCTAATAGGTTTACATTCTACATTTCTTTGGAATTATTGCGATGTGGTTACATACCACCAAATTGTTGCTGATAGATTGAAGACTTTATATAAAGAAATCGATGTGGCATATGAAGAGTTTAGGGCAAAACGTGAAAAAATAGATTTAAAGAATATGGATGATGAAGAAGCTGAAATGTATAACTATCGCTTATCAATGGCCCTCACTGGACTAAGAGATAGGGAGTCAGAAATAGATTCATCCGCTGCTTTTCTAAAGAATAATTATATAATACTTTTATGGGCTATGGTGGAACAATACCTTGGAAAAACACTGGCCATTGGAGAAAAAAACATAAAAGGTTCATCAGCAGGCGGATCACATGTATGGAGAAATACTGTTACTAGCTTTAGTAAAATAGGTATTGATGTAAAAGCATGTAAGGGATATTCCAATATTGATGAATGCAGAGTACTAAATAACAAAATAAAACATGTAGGAGCTGTTGACGAAGATTTGGCTAAGTATCCATATTTTAGTAGCTTTTTAGGTAAAGATTTAAATACAATGGATTTTGAATTACAAAGGTATACAGATTCTGTTTTTGAATTTGTTGGTAATGTTATGGAAGAAGTGGATTTAAAGATGGTATAACTGCTTAACTGTGCTGGAGATAAGAAGAAATAGGTATATATTATTAAATATGCTATAATTGAATAAGCATTTTTAAGCTGAATTTATTTTTAGTGTACTTAAGGGAGATATAAAATTTGGATACGAATTTGACAGAGGGCAAAATTTTTAAGAAATTGATTATTTTAGCACTGCCTATTATGGGAACATCATTTATACAAATGGCCTATAATTTGGCGGACATGCTATGGGTTGGAGCTATAGGCTCAAGAGCTGTTACAGCTGTTGGAACTGCAGGATTTTTTACCTGGTTTGCCTCTGCTTTCATAACCATTCCGCAAATAGGTGCTGCAGTTGGAATAGCACAATCAGTAGGAAAGAAGGATGCAGAGGAAACTAAAAGCTATATAAGACATTCAGTGCAGCTTACTGTGATTTTAGCACTGCTCTATGGTGTTTCTATATTCATATTTAGAAGACAGTTTATAGGCTTTTTTAATCTTAAGAGCGAAGATATTATAAACAATGCATCAAGTTTTCTAGGCATAATATCACTGGGTATGGTTTTTTTCTTTTTATCTCCAGTTCTTACAGCTATCTTCAATGGACATGGGGACAGCAGGACACCTTTCATAATTAGCACTATAGGGCTGGCAATAAATATCGTTCTGGACCCTTTTTTGATATTAGGAATTGGGCCTTTCCCAAGGCTAGAGGTTTCCGGAGCAGCTATCGCAACCATATTTGCTCAGTTTTTTACAGCAACAACATATATTTTTGTTATAAAGAAAAGAACTAATTACTTTAAGGGAATTCATTTTCTACATAAACCTGACTGGAAACATATGAGTAAGATAGTGAGATTTGGGTTGCCTGTATCACTACAGAGTGGAGCCTTTACGTTAATAGCTATGATAATTGCAAGAATACTTTCGAATTGGGGGCCTACCCCTATTGCTGTGCAAAGTGTGGGTTCACAAATAGAGTCCATATCCTGGATGACCGCTGGAGGCTTTCAAACAGCTTTAGCAGCTTTTGTCGGTCAAAACTTAGGTGCGAAAAAGTGGGATAGAATTTATAAGGGATATTTTACAGCCATAGGCATTATTTCTGTTATAGGATTAATAACGTCAAGTCTCTTAATATTCTTGCCAGGACCAATTTTCTCGATTTTTATACGCGAGAAGGATGTTGTAAAAGAAGGAATAGTATATCTTAGAATACTTGGGGTTTCGCAATTTTTTATGTGTATTGAAATAACCACTGCAGGAGCCTTTAATGGACTTGGAAGAACAGTACCGCCTTCTCTAAATGGTATTGTTTTTAATGCCTTGAGAATTCCAGGTGCAATACTATTATCAGCAGAATTAGGTTTGTCCGGAGTTTGGTGGAGCATAAGTCTCAGCAGTATAATGAAAGGTATCATATTAACAAGTTGGTTTATTATTTTTCTCAGCAGGCATCCAGAAATAGGGGCAAGAAACATTTTTTCCTTTAAAAGATTGAGAACCTGATGAAGTATGGAGGAATAAACTTGGTTGAATTTTGGGATATATTAGATAAAAACGGTAATGTAACAGGACGTGTTCACCAGCGTGGCAAGCCCATGAACAAAGGCGAATTTCACCTTGAGGTTTATGTTTGGATTGAGAACGACAACGGTGAATACCTTATATCGAAAAGGTCCCCGAACAAGACGTTCCCCAATATGTGGGAATGCACGGGCGGAAATGCGGTTGCGGGAGATGATAGCTTGGCTACGGCATTGAAAGAAGCAAAAGAAGAATTAGGTATTATTCTTGAGCCGCAGAACGGACGAATGATTCAACATCTCTTACCGTGTAGCGATGTTGAATGTCGGGGGTTGGCTGATGTTTGGTTATTTCGGCAAAATGTAGACATATCAACCGTAATTTTTGCTCCTGATGAAACCTGCAATGCAATGTGGGCAAGCCGTGATGAAATTAACCGTATGATTGACGAGGGAACATTCACAACATGGGAACAATACAAATACATTGACGAATTGTTTGAGGAAATTAAAATGGATTGATGGATTGCACACAGTATAAGCATTTTTAGTACCAAACTACTACACAACTTTCTTATAAAACGTCACATTGGTAGTTTTATACAGAGATTACTTAATATTAGGTGGTGGAGAGTAAATATGAAAATTCAAAATAAAATGGCATGTTTAGCGGTACTTTTTTTAGTATCAATAGAGCAGGTTATTAAAATAGTAATTTACAACAATTTTCTTGACAAAAAATCTCCTATATTGTCTCCTATACTATACTTTGAGCCTAGGTTTAATAGGGATTATTCATGGCTTAATTCTATGTTACAATTAGGTATCAGTAAATGGATACATATTTCAGTAGTAGCTATTATGAGTATATTAATATATCTATTTTATAAATATCTAAATAAACAATTTGGAAATAACAAAATTATTGATATCATGTATGCTTTTATTTTTTCTGCTGCTATATGTTCATTAATTGACAAGATTTTTTGGAATGGTAGTTTAGATTACATCTTAGTAAATGGTTTTTTTACATTTGACTTAAAAGATGTATACATTAATATTTTTATTGGATTACTAATCTTATCATTGCTTTTAAAAAACGAAGTTTTAAACCAAATTGATGAAAACATAGTAAAAAATTTTACTAAATATATTCTACGAAAATTAAAAGTAATAATTAAACATTGAAAGAACAAAATTTTTTAATGATTGAGTTGAGTCACAATGTTCATATATGACGAATTATAAACAAAGTTATACACAGAAAAAGGCATAGAACGAAAGGAAGTGAGTTTTGGTGAGGGTTTGGTACTTATAATACAATCTCTCACTAAAGATAAATTATGATAAAACCAATTATAAAAGATATATTATTTTTAGGACAAAAATCAGAAGAGGCAACTAAAGATGATATAGCAGTAATTGATGATTTAATAGATACATTAAGAGCAAACCTTGAAATGTGTGTTGGATTGGCTGGTAATATGATTGGAGTAAAAAAGCGTATATTAGTATTTGCAGTAGGCAACCTTATTGTACCTATGATAAATCCAGTTGTATTAAATAAAGAAAGGATTTATGAAACTGAAGAGAGTTGTTTATCTTTAATTGGCTTTAGAAAAACAAAGAGATATGAAAAGATAGAAGTGGAGTATCTTGATAGAAATTTTAAGAAGCAAAAGCAAGTGTTTACTGGATTTACAGCACAAATAATTCAACATGAAATGGATCATTTTGAAGGTATAATAATCTAATTGAATAATTAAAATATGAAGAAAAATAGGTATGTAAAAAAAGAAAGAGAGTAAAAAGATGGAAAAGTTTTATAAAGCTATAGAGGAAAAAATAAGAAAGTCAGGATATCCTGGAGAAGTCAGTGGCGAAGAAATCTACGCTGAAATAAGTGATGAGGCCGAGGATCAAGAAGAAGGAAGTTACTTATTCATGAAGAAGCAAAATGATGATAGCATGTTCGAGTACAGAGTGGATATTTTAGAGGACAATATTAATTTAGCAACCCTAACGATACATACACCAAAAGGAAATTACTTTATTGATTTTGATGCTGAATAGATAGACGTATTAGAGATGTTTTTGGAGCAGGTTGAAGTTGAGGTAAAACCTACTTAATGGGCTGTATTTAAATATATTGGTGAAAATGAAGATTGCGTAGGCGAAGACTTGGAGATATTTTAATAATATTTCCAAGGCTTTTTTTATTTTTTGAATTAGAAAAATATTTGAATTAAGATTAGAAATTTATCTAATTTAGTTCACAATTTTTAAAAGCAGCATATATATGAATTAGAGAGATATCTAATTTAAAAATAGATGAAAATTAGGAGGGTAATATGAGAATAACCTTTGATGAGCAGATGGGACATATAGTAGATATATTTACAAGTTTAGAATTCATAGCCGAAGATGGTGATGATGAAGCGTTTAGTAAATATCAAATAAAACAGAATGAAAAGGTAGAAAGGGCTATAGAAGAATTAAAAGAAAGCCCTAACATGAACCTGGAGAAAATTAGATTTTTCTTTAAGGATGAGACAAAGATTTTTTCTTCCTTGCTTCAGATTAAAGAATTATGGAATAAGAATTTAACTGAGGTTTTAGATCTCATAAGAAATAAGGGTGAGGATGAAATAAAATATAACCTTGTGAAAGAACTTACATATGGTATGGCACTACCAGAAGAAGAAATTCAACAAATAACTTTTTCTAATGAAAGTTTTATAATGTTTATAAAGGAATTAAACATCAGTGCTGAAGGAAAGTGGAATTTATTTTTGTTTACACAAGATATTAAAATTTATTTAGAAGAATTTACTGTGCTTATAAATGAGTACCTTCCTATTTACAGCAAAGTCACCAAAAAATATAGCAGATATGCAGAGAAAGAGGCGCAGTATTATAAAGATAAAATAGAAGAAAAAGGCATGGGATTTATTAATGAATTACTTAGAGATGCAGTAGATACGGAAGAAGGAATAGATGAAATTTCAGTATCCTTCATGTTTTATAACTGTTATAGCATTATTTCCAGTACCGTAGAAAAATCAAGATACTTGCTAACAGGAATAAGATGTGAAGAGTTAATTAATAAAATTTGTGGTAATACGGATATAGAAAATAATCTTTTAATCTTAAAAAACTTAAGTGATAAAACTAGATATGGTATTTTAAAGCTTCTATCTCAAAGGCAGAGCTATGGGCTAGAGCTGGCTGAACGGTTTAAATTAACAAATGCTACTATATGTTATCATATGAGCTATTTGCAGTTTTCCAAGCTAGTGCAAATAGAAAAAAAGGATCATAAAGCCTATTATACTTTAAATAAAGAAGTGCTAAGAAAATGCTTTGAGTTTTTCTATAAGGAATTTGGCTTATATAAATAAAAATGAATCCGGAGGTGGATATATTATGATTATAAAATGGATGAAATTAAAAAAGAATTTTGACTATAAAATGATAGTCTTAGAAAATCAGCACATCACATTAGTTTCAAGTAATTTAAGGTAATTAGTAACTTTATATTAAATATACTTTAAAGGAGCCAGTTTTAGCGGTAGTGCTAAGGCTGGCTTTTTTAATAGAAGCTAAAAGTAATAAATATGAAATAAGACTTGATGATAAAGAGGAGCATTATGAATTACTGGAAGCAAAGCTTCAGGAAGAGGTTAAGGAATTCAGATAATATGTAAAATGTTTGCAAAATATGGTATAATCTGCTTATATCATACATGAGGTGAGCAATAAAATGGGATTATTTAATAGAATGAAAGAACCGGTTTTTCTTAAGGAAAGCAGCGATGCAGAAGTACAATTAGACAAGCTTAAAGCATTAGAATCCTTACTTAATGCAGAAGGGCAAAATATAATAAAACAAGATATAAAACGCCTTGAATATGGAATTGCAGGAGAAAAGAATATTGAATTTGAATTAAAAAATAGTCATATGCCTATGTGTATTTTGCATGATATCTATCTTGAGGATGGGGATTTGAGCGCCCAAATAGATTATCTTGTGTTTACAAAGAAGATTTGCTTCGTTATCGAATGTAAAAATCTTTATGGAGATATTGAAATAAATAATTCTGGTGACTTTATTCGCACCATAGAATTTGGTGGCAGAAGGAGGAAAGAGGGAATTTATTCTCCTATTACACAGAATCAACGACATTTGGAATTAATGAAGAAAATTAAGAATGACAAAAATAATAATATATTGATGAAATATATGGCTGGAAGATACTTTGAAGATTTTAATAAATCAGTAGTAGTTTTGGCTAATCCTAAGACTGTACTTAATGCAAAGTATGCAAAGAAAGAAGTAAAAGAGAAAGTTATCCGTGCTGATCAGTTGATTCAATATATTAAGGAAATGTACGCAAATTCCAAAGTAGCAGCTGATTCTGAAGATAAAATGTTAACTTGGGCTCAATCATACTTGGATTTACATAGGGATGTTGAGAAAGATTATACTGGAAAATATGAGCAGTATAAAATTGATATAGTAACGCCACAGAAGGTAGACGAAGAAGTACCAGCTCCAGTAGAAGAGAGAATCACAATAAGAGTAGACGAGGTTCCAGTTGAAGAAACGAATATTTTTAAAGAATTAAAGGCATATCGTTTAGATAAGAGTCGTGAAGAAAAAATAAAACCGTATTTCATTTATAATGATAATCAGTTAAAGGATTTAATTGCAAAAATGCCTAGAAACAAGGAAGAACTACAGAGAGTTGTGGGATTTGGTGAAATAAAGGCAAATAAGTATGGTGATGATATCTTGAAAATTATAAAGAAATATTAGATTAATGAACTATAAGGATAGAGTATTAAAAAATAAGCTTCCTATCATCCATATACTTGTTAGGCTAATAATGCGAAGCTAGGATGAAGATAGAAGAATGGCTAGATGTGAGAAAATTTTAGAATATGATATAGTGAACCTTATCATAAATGACGTAGACTTTTTTGTATAAGCATTATAAAATAGGACTTACCATGATAAAGTGGGGCCTTGTTTATTCTTATGTTGAATACAATATTAGTCAGTGTTTAAAACTTAGGATACATAAGGATTGTTCTTATTATGCCATAGATTACCTTGAACTGTTTGTTGCAATATGAAAGTAAGTGTGATATAATCTGAGCAAATATGATGATTGGAGTTGGAAAAATGATTAAATTTTCTTGCTAGTTTTACAAAGCATAATAAAGTTGTGGGGTCGTACAATACCACTTTTTTGTTGTGCCTATGCAAGAAATTAATTGTTTTTTCGCTCAGAAAATATATACTCGTCATGCCTCTAATAGGGGTTTGCCTTTGCTGTATTTGTGAGCTGCAAGAATAATAATTTCTTGCAGCTCTTATTTTTTACAAGTCATGACAATAATTAGGAGGGATTATACATGGATAATAAAGATACTTCGCTAACGCATGATAATCTTCATATAGAGCCGGATATTTCGGGCGACATTTATATGAAGTAATACCAGTCGCCTAAGATTCCGACTTTGTTATTTATACTTTTAATTACAAAGGAGGATAAAAATATGTCTTTAATAAATGTAACAAACCTGACCTTCTCTTATGAAGGCAGTTATGATAATATTTTTGAAAATGTAAGCTTTCAAATTGATACCGATTGGAAATTGGGCTTTACCGGAAGAAATGGACGAGGAAAAACTACATTTCTGAATCTTTTACTTGGTAAATATGAGTACACTGGAAATATTTCAGCGAATGTAACCTTTGAATATTTTCCTTATGAGGTGAAGGAAGAAGAAAATTTTACTATAGATATCATAAGAGAAATCAGTCCAAATTCAATGGGTTGGGAGATAATGAAAGAATTATCACTTTTAGATATAGACGATGATGCTTTATACAGACAGTTTTATACACTATCAAAAGGAGAAAAGACCAAAGTATTGCTTGCTGCTATGTTTTTGAAGGAGAACTCCTTCTTACTTATTGATGAACCTACCAATCATTTAGATGCTGAAGCTAGAAAAAAACTAAGTAATTACCTTAGAAAAAAGAAAGGATTTATTCTTATCTCACACGATAGGTACTTTCTGGATAATTGTATTGATCATGTTCTTTCAATAAATAAGACAAATATAGAAATACAAAAAGGTGATTTTTCTAACTGGTGGGAAAATAAGCAAAGGCAGGATAACTTTGAGCTTGCAGAAAATGAGAAGCTTAGAAAAGATATTAATCGCTTATCAGAGTCTGCTAAACGAACAAGTAATTGGTCCAATGAAGTAGAAAAATCAAAAAAAGGAACAACAAACTCTGGCTCTAAGCTGGATAAAGGTTATGTTGGACATAAAGCTGCTAAGATGATGAAACGCTCTAAGTCAATTGAAAGCAGACAGCAAGTTGCTATTGAAGAAAAGTCTAAGCTTCTCAAAAATATCGAAAGCTCCGACAGCCTGAAGATGTCCCAACTTGTTTATCATAAAAACAAACTTGTGGAACTTGAGAATGTTTCGATTTTTTACGGTGACACCATGGTCTGTAAAGATGTTAGCTTTAGTATTGAGAAAGGTGAGCGAATTGCACTTAAAGGTAAAAATGGCTCAGGAAAATCAAGCCTTATCAAGCTTATTTGTGGTGAAGATATAAACTACACAGGTAATTTCAATAAAGGAAGTCAGCTTAAAATATCCTATGTGTCCCAGGATACATCTCAGCTTAAGGGGAGCTTAACTGACTACGCTTTAGAAAGCAATATTGACGAAAGTCTTTTTAAAACTATTTTAAGGCAGCTTGATTTTTCAAGAACTCAATTTGAAAAGGATATGTCATCTTTTAGCGGTGGCCAAAAGAAAAAAGTACTCATTGCAAAAAGTCTTTGTGAGAAAGCTCATTTGCATATCTGGGATGAACCACTTAATTTTATTGATATTATCTCTCGTATGCAGATAGAAGAGTTACTGCTTAAATATTCACCAACCTTACTGTTTGTGGAACATGACAGCGAATTTTGCAAAAATATTGAAACAAAGATTTTTGAGCTTTAGCCTTATGAATGAGAGTATGTTAAAAGGGGTAGTGACAGGACTACCCTTTTTATTTGTATAAAGTGGAATGCAATGGAGGTCGTAAGTTGTATGGAACAAGAACAAAGAGCAATAATTGTAGGCTGTAATCTCAAGAATGATAAAGAATTTTTTAATATGATGAAGGAGCTGTCTAGCCTAGCTGATGCATGTGATATTGAGGTAGTTGGTGAAATTACTCAAAAGTTAGAACGAGTGTATTTCTCTCATTATCTAGGTAAGGGAAAAATCCAAGAATTGTTTACATTAATTCATGAGAAAGATGTGAACGTGGTTATTTTTAATGATGAGTTGTCTCCTTCACAAATTCGCAATTTGGATACAGCTTTAAAATGCAAGGTAATAGATAGAACGACTCTGATTTTGGACATTTTGGCTAAGAGAGCTAAAAGCAAAGAAGCACAGCTGCAGGTAGAAATAGCAAAATTACAATATGTTCTGCCGAGAGTAACTGGACTTGGAGGATCATTAAGTCGGCAGGAAGGAAGTGTAAGATTTATAAGCAGAGGTTCAGGAGAAACAAAACTTGAACTTGATCACAGAAAGATTAAGGATAAAATCAGTGGGCTGCAAGCAGAACTGGAAACACTTGTAATTCAACGTCAGAATCAAAGAAAACAGCGCAAAAAATCAGGAATACCGGCAGTTGCTTTGGTAGGATATACAAACGCAGGTAAGTCAAGCATTATGAATTCCTTGATAGACTTGTACGGTTCTTCAATTGATAAGAAGGTATTTGAAAAGGATATGTTATTCGCTACATTAGAAACTTATGTAAGAAACATTAAGCTGCCCAATAATAAATCCTTCCTGTTAAGTGATACAGTAGGGTTTATCAGTAAGCTACCTCACCAGCTTGTAGATGCATTCCGCTCAACTTTAGAGGAAATTACTGAAGCTGATATGCTGGTTCATGTAGTTGACTATTCAAATCCTAATTACAAACAACACATTGAAGTTACAAAGGATACACTAAAAGAGTTAGGTGCAGATACTATACCTATTATTTATGCTTATAATAAGACAGATTTAGTAGAGGGTGAAATCACAAAAGATGAGAAAGACTGTATATATATTTCTGCTAAAAATAAAGCAGGAATAGATGAGCTAGTAAATGAAATTTCCAAGAGGGATTTCCTACAGCACGTTTTCTGCCAGCTGCTAATCCCATATGAAAAAGGAAATATATTGTCATACCTTAAGGATAATGCCAATATCAAATCAACTGAGTATAATAGTGATGGAGTGCTGATATCCATGGAATGTAAGGAATCAGATTATGAAAGATATAAGCAATTTGAAAGCCTGATTAAAATATAGTTATCTTTGTATAGTCACACTAGTATTTATTAGCAGTTCTTATCGACTTAAAATAAATCTACTAAAAATTATATTATATTTTGTAAGGAAGTTTAAAATTACTAAAGGGAACCGTATCATAAATAACGGAGGTTTTTGTTCAAGTGATGGCTTTGGATACAATCTTAAAATATTTTTTTAATTGATTGCAGCAAAGAAGAGGCTGCAGATAGATTATGTAAAAACAAATCTGTCTGCAGCCCAATTTGGCATTATAGATGAGTTGGCGATGTCTTGGAAATTAAGAAACTATCTGAACATCAGTGCCGTCGGTTCTTACTTTGTAAAGCAAATTATCCTCTGCAGGGTTTTCAAAATAGATCCAACCACCTATAACGTTTTTTATTTGGCCATCAAAGGTTGTAAAATGTATAACCTTGGTTCCATCCAGTGAAATTTTATTATTAGATAAATATATATAATAATTATCAGTAAATATTTTGCCACCTATGCCGTTTTCCAAGACGGTATATCCGGTACCATCGATATTAATCTTGCAAAGTGCACCACTGCCAGAATCACTTGTGTAATAAACTGCAGTGTTAACTACTAGAATTGTATGATTAACGTTCAGATAATCTTTTCTTAGCAATTGTAATGCGGTACCATCAGTTTTGACTTTATACAGGCCATAAGTAAAATATTCATTGTCAAAATAAACCCAATCTCCAGATACGCGGTATTGTCGTATAGGCTGATCAATAACCATTGTTTTTATATTAGTTAAAACATTGACTTTGTATAATCGTTCATCATTTGAATTAGAAAAATAGAGGTAAGAACCATCTAATTGCATATTCCATGTAGTCCCATCGCACATTTTAACTTTGTTGGTTCCATCTAAATTCATTCTATATATAGAACCACTATTAAGTTCTGCAAAATATATATAACTATCTTTTACATTAATTGAAGTATAGAAGCCTTCTGCTAATAATCGTGTCTTACCAGTACCATCAGTTTTAATCCTATACAAGTAGTTATTATCCCATATATTAAGATAATAAACCCAATCACCTATTTGAGCAATAACCTGGCCGCTTGGGGTATTGTCATTCTGAACAACCGTCAGATTTAATTTGATACGTTTATCATAACCATCGACAATACCTTCAATTGAATAGTTTCCTACTGTATCGGTACTAAGTTGACCAAGCCAATGAACAGGTAAGTTTTTTGTTGTTCCGTCACTAAAAACTGCCGGAACTTCATTGGGCAGTGATAATTGCTGTCCTTTATTTCTAGTCTTATTTAAGTCACTAACGCTGATGCCTGAGTAAACCGTTACTGTTAATTTGGCTTTTCCAGGATAGCCTTCAACTGTTCCATACAAGGTATAGGTACCTGGAGTAGATGTGTCCACTGTAGATGAATTCCAGGTGACATCTGCATTTATTGCACCCCCATTCCAGCCGGTTGTTACTGCATATACTGTTTTGGGTGGGGCATAAGAAGTACCCTTTAATACTGTTTGGAAAATATCCGGGACGTTCGATATTGTATAGGAACCAAAAGGGATTTGAGTGTTATCAGGATTTAACACATACATTACCGGCGACTCATCATCGATAAAATAAACCGAATCATCAACTACATTAACAAAGAATCCTCCGTTATTGGTATAACAAGAAGTCGGCCTTCCATCCAGAGTGATAGCTGTCTCTACCATAGTGCTCAGCATTATTCCGTAATAAATCTTGCCTTTTGAGACATTAATAAAGGCGGATTCCTGGGAATTTAATTTCGTATTGCTTGTCCCATCTAAATTCATTCTATAAATACAATAGTTATCATTGCCGTTGGTGTAATAAATCCATCCATTATATATATTGATTTCCTCTATAATACCGGTGCAAATCTTTCTATTATCCGTTCCGTCTATATTTATCCTATAAAGTGAATAGCTGTCCGAATCATCAATGTAGTATATATAGTTATCTACTACATTGATGTATGAAACTTGATCTTTAGTTAATTTCTTTTTCTGAGTACCATCAATATTAATACTGTAAATCGAGTTATTATCCGTTCTGTTAATATAGTAAAGATAGCCATTTGAAATATTTGTGGAAATTGTAAGATCTGTATTCAATCGCACTTTGCCGCTTCCGTCAGTTTTTATTTTATATAAATATCCATTGTCGGAGAAGTTAGAATAATAAATCCAATCGCCAATAACATTTATATATAAAGAATTATCTGAGTTAAGCTTGGTTATTGAGGTAATGTTATAATTCATTTTGTATAAGTAACCGTTATCATTCTGATTACTATAGTATCTGTAAGTGCCCTTCTTGGCTATTAAGCCAAAATTATTTATGTTTCCAAAGGTATTTCCCTGTTCTTTACCCAAAGCCCGCGCAATTAAAGTTAAATCGTAAATATCTACGATATTATCTTTGTTGATGTCATAATCAGAAGACCAATTCTCACTCTTGCTTGAACAGTTATATCTTTTTCCAAGCTCAGCGAGATCCTTCATGTCAACTATCCAATCATCATTTACATCGAAATTTTCGAAAGAAAGCGTTGAGGAATCAACTGCAGCCTTTACAGTATAGGAATTATAATCTGTGATTCCCAAAAAAAGTAGAAGTAAGGTATAGACTATCATAAGTAAGACCTTTTTCAAGAAAAATTCCCCCCATTTTTTATTTTAATATGTATATAGATTAGAAATATTATGGATTTTAAGTATAATTATATCATATGAGTATAAAATTCTCTTTAAATATTATTATTTAAAATTAAAAATTCGATATGCTGCGTTCTGTTAAGATATAGAGCAAGTGGTATATAACCTCAGAAACTAGAATTACGGTGAACCGTATCATAAATAACGGAGGTCTTTATAAAGAGATTTATTTAGTCATACCTCTACCATTGAATAGAGCGACTATACTATGAAAGTAGTATAGTCGTTTTAATATTGATGTAGTTAAGATTTTGGTGGACAAATTTCGACGAAAGCCAAGTTAATATAGATATTCTTAATTACACTATTAATTCTAATTTAGTTCTCTAACTCATATATCTACTAGTGATAACATTTAATCAAGGAGTTAGGATGAAATTAAAATCCACGTATAGTTTTTTTAAAGCATATTTTAATTATGTTACTACTGGAAACATCAACTATGCTAGAGCAATTTCTGAGACTATGGAAGTTATCAGAGATACTTTGGAGCAAAAGAATTTGAGACCAATACAAATATACCTGCATAAGCCATATTCTCTTAAGATTGCAAAAGAAATGCTTCAGAGGTTAGTTCCACTTGCTATGTCACAATACCAAGATCCATTTAATGAAATCCAATATTTTAACATTACAGCAGATATAAATAAAAATTTAATTACTACTAATCATAAGGGTATAGATATACCCTTAGAAGGCGGATGTGATAAGAAAAATAATAAGCTTATTTTTCTTACATTTAGTCCACCAAGCAACATGAGAGAAGAAGTTAGAGTAATCAAAGGGCTGATTAAAGAATTTGTTGTAGCAGGTACTTCACTAACCAATATTGAAACTGTTGCTTATTGGGATTTAAGCAAAGGAAAGATAAAGGAGATAGAATATCAACCTTTACAACCGGTAGATAAACAGAGTTTAATTGATGCTGCTAATAGGATTTAAAAAATATCTGATTTAAGTCTCTTAATAATAAATTTTTGAGCAAATAGCAAAAACAAGTGCACTGCTTAAAATGGCATTGTGATTGGTTTTGCTATTTTATTATCTTAGAAGCAATATGCTAATATGATTTGCAAATAGTTTCTTAAGGTTTTAAATAGACGTTAGTATATTGAATATTCAGTGGATAAAGTTATAAAGATAGTATTTGGAATAATGGCTCCAAGTACATGCAGCTTTCTAGTAATCTCGGAGATGGTAGCATCTTTGATATTGAATATAATCCTATACTTCTTATTAACAACAAGGCTCTTCATTTAAAAAGTAAACAGATGAAGACGAGAATATTAAATGGGAAGAAATGATGAAGCTTATTATAAGTAAAGACACTGTGTGTATTGGGTTTCTCATTATCCATATAATCAATAGTTAAGTAGTCTATAATCATAATGAGTACAGGCTTTTTAATTGATAGTTAATTACCATAAGTTGTATAATTAATATATCAAAGTAATACGGACTTGTAAAAAAAGACGAAGTAAATAATATAATGGAGATATGTGAAATGAGAATATTGATAATCAATGGTAGTCCACATAAAGGAAATACATGGCGTTTAACGGAGGAAGTCAAAGAACAAATAGCAGTTATAGATAATACAGTAAAATTTGAGGAGATACATTTAAGTGAATTAAATATTCCATTTTGTATAGGCTGTAGCGTGTGTTTTAGAAAGGGGCATATTTTTTGTCCTCATAATCAGTATATCCAGCCTATTATGGATAAAATTGAAGGTTGTGATGGGGTAATTTTTTCTGTTTCCTGTTTTCAAGGTGCTGTTACCGCCATTACTAAAAATTTTACCGACCATTTGGCATTTTTACTTCATCGCCCCAGATACTTTTATAAAAAGGCTTTGATTATTTCAACTACAGGCGGTGTTTCTGCAAATAGTGTTACACAATCTCTAGCTAATACTTTACCAGGCTGGGGATTTAATAAATGCTATCAATTGCCTATTGTTGCATTGAGTTGGAATGCCTATAAACCAACTGAAAAGCATAAAAAAAAGGCATTTAAAATATCGAAGGCGTTTTATATTGATTTAAAATCAAAAAGACTTCATTCTCCGAAAATTGGAGTTTTAATTCCTTTCAACTTATTCCAAGCCATGTGTAAGGAATATACACCTGGATCAGAATACTCAACACAAGACGGAGTTTTTTGGAAAAAGTATGTTGGTATGAGATATGCTCCAGGAATTCCATTACCGATATACAAAATGGCGATTGGAAGGATTATCTATCAAATAGGGAAGTATCTTTCACCAAAGATGATTGTAACATACAAAAAATGAATATATCATTATAATGACATATTTCGTAATCTTCTTATATTCTAACGTAGCAACAATTATAACTTAAAAACATTTGAACTATTTGCCAACTTCCTATTATCCATATTAGTAGTAGATATAAGGACTAATAGGTTATAAATGGTATGAGTTCTGAAATATATTTTGAATAAATTGTTAAGTACATTATCATAAATTCATTAGTAAGTAGAGCTAACCCCACAGCTGAGGTTAGCTCTTATTCGCGTAAAAATGTAATAGACATATGGTATTTATTTTATAACTTTGCATATAATTCAGGAATCTAGCACAACCGACAAATTTCCCCTTATTAATACAGCATGATGGGTTTACAATGTAATTATGTAAATAAATTAAATTAACATAAAGGTGAGAAATATGAAAGTTTATAACAAATTAGTAAGAGATAAAATACCTGAGATTATAGAAGCTCAAGGTAATAAATATGATATAAGAATTGCTGATAAAGAAGAACACTATAAATTACTGGAAGCAAAGCTTCAAGAAGAGGTAAAGGAGTTTGTAGGAGGCAAAAACCTAGAAGAGCTTGCGGATGTAATGGAAGTGCTATATGGACTAGCTGATAATTTGGGATATAGTGAAGAGGATTTGAATAATAAGAGAATTGAGAAGCGGGAAAAAAGAGGGGGATTTAAGGAAGGTGTAGTCCTTCTTAAGGTTTATGAAGAGTAGTATTTATTTGCCTGAAGGCTTAATTTCATCAAAGGAAATACAAATAGGAGTTCCATATAGTGAAAAAGTAGATACTAGAACCTTTTCAAGGCTTTTAGATGATAATAAGGTAGTGGCAAGCTATAAGATGTATTGGCTGCTGGGAATATTAGAGGAAGTAAATATAGGGAACAACGAAATTGAGTTTAAGAAATTAATTGCTAGGATGATAGTTTATGCTTGGTATCCTCATACTCAGTACAAGCTTAGTTTTGGAAGCTTTGACAATCTGAAAAAGCCAATAAATTATGTAGCAGAGAAATATAGCTTTAAATCTAATTGCGATGAAAAAGAACTACTAGAATTCCTATATTCTAGCAATGATAATGAGCTGCTGAAAATGATGAAAGATCTAACTTTAGAAGTGCCTTACAGACTGCTATCACCATTCTTTTCATCAGAGCTTAGAGGGGTAAAGGACCATTTTAAAAATAAGCTAATTGTGCAGCAATCTTTAGCTAGTGATTGTTGCTTATATAAAATAATTAAAGATGATAAGGATTATATTTTAATAAATGATGGATGGGAAGATTATCTCAAAAATAATTATAGGGTTATTAAAGCTTGGATTTATTATAAATTAGTAGGATTCCTTCAAAAGAGAAATCCAAATACACCAGCTATACCATTTAAATTAGAAGCACCAAAGGTCAGAAAGTTGACTAAAGCGACAAAGTTATGGAATGAAATTATCCTGAGCAAAGGGGTAAGAGACATATATACAGGAAAAGACTTTAATGAGGATAACTATAAAAAATATGGGGTATTAAGTATAGATCACTTTGTACCTTGGAGCTTTGTTTTGCATGATGAAATGTGGAATCTTCTGCCTACATTTAAGAATGTAAATAGTTCAAAAAGTAATTGTTTATTGCCTTATGATTCTTATATTGATGGCTTCTGCGATGTACAATATAAGGCATTTACATATATGTGTGACAAAAGGAAGAAAGATGCGATGGAAGATTACATCAATATATTGAGATTGGACAATCCTTATATTTATTGTAAGAAAAATTATGAGGGTAGCTTTAAAAATAAGCTTAAAGAATGTATTTCACCACTTTATCAAATTGCTTTAAATCAGGGATTTGAGGTAAATGAAAAATTATTTTTATAAAATAATGGAGGAATTTAAGGGCGGAATAGGATTTTGGGAATTGCAGTGGGAGTGGTTAAAAGTGGAATAAGTTAGGAAGAAGCTTGGTTTATAAAAAATACATAAGAACAATATATAAATACTATAGCTAATAAGCATAATTGAGGAGGTCATTATGAAAACTAATGATAGACCAATAAATGAATTGATGAAAGATATAAGTGACGGAAAAATTCAATTGCCGGATTTCCAACGTGGATGGGTATGGGATGATTACAGAATACGTGCGTTAATTGCAAGCATTTCTAATAATTATCCTGTAGGGGCGGCAATGTTTTTAGAGTATGGAAATGTCAATATACGTTTTAAGTATAGAACAGTAGAAGGCTCTGATAACATTGGCGTAGTTCCGACAGAACTAATTTTAGATGGGCAGCAAAGACTTACATCAATATTTTCAGCAATGTTTTCTGAAAAACCGGTTAAGACAAGAACAGATAAAGGAAAGGATTTAGAGCAATTTTATTTTTTGGACATCAATAAGTGTTTATCAACTGATATAGATAGAGTAGATGCTATCATATCAGTTCCAAAGAGTAAAATTGTTACAACAAATTTTGGACGAGATGTAATACTAGATTTATCGTCTCAGGATAAGGAATTTGATCAGCATATGTATCCTTTAAATCTTATATTGAATTTTACAAAGAGTTCACAATGGCAGAATGCTTACTATGCTCATCACAGTTTTAATCCTGATATTATGAAAAAATTTATTGAATTTGGTGAAAAGATTACAGTTCCTATGATGCAATATAAAATTCCGGTTATAACGCTTGAGAAGGATACACCTAAGGAAGCAGTATGTCAAGTATTCGAGAATGTTAATACAGGTGGTGTATCTTTGACGGTGTTTGAATTGGTTACAGCAGTATTTGCTATGGATGACTTTGAATTGCGTAAAGATTGGGAAAAACGATATGCGGATTCATTTGGTGGAGATATACTATCTATTGTTACAGCAACAGATTTTCTAACAGCTATTACACTATTATCCTCTTATAAGAGTGGTGGAACAGTAAGCTGTAAAAAGAAGGATGTCTTGAATTTGACATTGGAAAACTATAAAAAATATGCTGATGAGTTAACAAATGGATTTGTTGAGGCAGAGAAACTTCTTAATGAAGAACGAATTTTTATGAGTAGAGATTTACCATATACTACGCAACTAATTCCGTTAGCAGTGATATGTACACTGCTTGGTAACAAGATACATATTACAACTAATAAAGATAAAATCAAACGTTGGTATTGGTGTGGAGTATTTGGCGAATTGTATGGAAGTGCTAATGAAACTAGATATGTTAATGATATTGTAGGATTAATGGAATGGATTGAAAACTGCGGAAGTGAGCCTAAGACAGTAAATGAGGCATACTTTTATCCAACAAGACTGCTAAGTTTGCAGTCACGTCAAAGTGCTGCATATAAAGGCATTATGGCATTAATACTAAAAGAACATTGTAAGGATTTCATAAGCGGAAGAGAAATGGATTTTACAGTTTACAAATCGGATGCAGTTGATATACATCATATATTCCCAAGAAAATATTGTGAGAGTATGGGATATCCAAGCAAGAAGTGGAATTCTATTGTAAATAAAACACCTATTTCTTATAGCACTAACAGAGAAATCGGAGGTGTAGCACCAAGCAAATATATAGGTAAAATTGAAAAAAACGGGAAGGTTTTATCATCTGTATTGGATGATTATTTAATTACACATAAAATAAATCCAGCACTATGTAGAACTGATGATTTTGATGCATTTATATTAGATAGAGCGAAACAACTTCTTGATGTAATTAGCAAAGCTATGGGAAAACAAATTAATGGACGTGACAGTGAAGATGTTGTAAATAGTTTTGGTGGGATATTATAGTTTATTTTAATATTGTAATTGTTTCCGCAAATTTCCTCTTAATTATGTGGTAGGAAAAGAATGTTGTGGCATTATATTAATTTTAATATCCTTTTCCACTTCAGATTTTTAAGTTGTATAAGAAAAGGTTATTGATTAAAAGAAGTTAAAGATACTGAAACGCTTCAGTAGTAGTAAAAATAAAAAAACTTATAGTAAAAACTCTAGAATCTATTTATGAAGCTTATTGCTGGTGAAGCAAAACACTGGAATAGTTAAAAGGAGTACAAATGAACAATTTAATACAAAAGAGTAATGGAGTAAAAGTAGAAAATATTATAGATATTAAACCAATTGAGGAAACTAATGATAGTAAGCTCAAAATTACTTCAGATATTTTAAAGGCAAGTAAAACAGGACTGATTAATAATTTAATAGATTCTAATTTGGCTTTGAGACCTAAGCTTATTATTAATGATTTTAATAAGGGAAGTAAAGTTTTAAGCGATATTGTAGGAGAGCTTTCTAAATGCAGTGAATTTATGATATCCGTTGCTTTTATTACAAGCAGTGGAGTGTTGCCACTCTTAGAGACTTTAAAGAATTTAGAGAGAAAAGGTGTGCAAGGAAAGATTTTAACTACAGATTATTTAACCTTTAGCGAGCCAAAAGCATTGAAGAAGCTATTAGAGTTTTCTAATATTAAGGTTAAATTATATAGTAAGGATAACTTTCATACTAAGGGGTACATTTTTAAGCATAATGACTATTATAAACTTATTGTTGGGAGTTCTAATTTAACACAAACTGCTTTAACTAAAAATAAAGAGTGGAATATAGAAGTATCTTCATTAGAAGAAGGGTCACTTACTGAGGAAGTATTGAATGAGTTTCAATCAATGTGGCAGGAAGCTGATGATTTAACTTTAGAGTGGATCAAAACCTATGAAGAAATATACTCAAAACAGAGAGAATATACAAGAAAAAGTAAGGTTCCAAGAATTTCTCAATATACACTAAAGCCCAATAAAATGCAAGTATCAGCAATACAGGCTCTAGAAAATATAAGAAAAAAGGGTTGTAATAAAGCGTTAATAATTTCGGCTACTGGTACGGGAAAAACTTATTTATCAGCCTTTGATCTTAGAAATTACAATCCTGAAAGAGCATTATTTATTGTACATAGAGAGCAAATAGCAAAGCAGGCACTTAATAGCTATAAAAATGTTTTTGGTGATACTAGGAGTATGGGAATCCTTTCCGGAAGTTTTAAGAAGTTGATAAAGATTTTATTTTTTCTACAGTACAAACTTTATCAAAAGATGAAGTGCTGCAGAGTTTTTATAAGGATCAATTTGAATATATTATCATTGATGAAGTGCATAAAGCAGGTGCTGCTACCTATCAAAAGATTGTAGATTATTTTGAACCTAAGTTTTTACTAGGTATGACAGCTACACCTGAAAGAAATGATGATTTTAATATTTTCAAAATGTTTGATTATAATGTTGCATATGAAATTCGTCTTCAGCAGGCATTAGAGGAAGATCTATTATGCCCATTTCATTACTTTGGAATTACTGATATATCTATAGATGGGAATACTCTTGATGAAAATACTGATTTTAGATATTTAGTAGATGATGAAAGAGTAAACCACATTATAAATAGAATTAATTTTTACGGCTTCTGCGGTGAAAGAGTAAAGGGATTAATTTTTTGTAGTGATAAAAAAGAGGCTAAGGCACTATCTAATAAGTTTAATGAACGTGGCTATAAAACATTAGCATTAACTGGGGATAACTCTCAGGAGGAACGTGATGAGGCGATTCAGCGTTTAGAGCAAGATGAAACTGAAAATAGTCTAGATTATATTTTTACTGTAGATATTTTTAATGAAGGTGTTGATATTCCAGCAGTTAACCAGGTAGTAATGTTGAGGCCTACTAAGTCAGCTATTATTTTTGTACAGCAATTAGGTAGAGGACTTAGAAAACATAGTGAAAAAGAATATGTTGTTATCATAGATTTTGTTGGAAATTATAATGGCAATTTTTTAATTCCAATAGCACTTTCTGGCGATAGATCCTATAATAAGGATACTATTAGAAAATATGTTATGGAAGCAAATAGATTGATTCCAGGCTGCTCTACTGTTAATTTTGATGAAATTTCAAAGAAGCGTATTTTTGAATCCATAGACAAAGCTAACTTTAATGACATTAAGCTTATTAAGAAAAGCTACAGTGCATTAAAACAAAAATTAGGTAAAATCCCTGTTCTTATGGAATTTGATTTATATGAAGCTATAGACCCTGTTAGAATATTTGATAGTAGTTCTTTAGGCTCTTATCATAAATTTTTAACTAAGTATGATAAGGAATATACAATAAAATTTAGTGAAACCCAAGAAATGTTTATTGAATTTATTTCTAAAAAGCTTGCAGCAGGAAAAAGAGTTCATGAATTAGAAATGCTTAAATGTGCTATAAATTATAAAGATAATTTGATAAGCAGACTAAAATATACACTGAAAGAACAATATGATATAGATTTTAATGATAATACAGAAACATCTATTGTGAATGTACTTACCAATGGATTTGCCTCGGGAGCCGGAAAGAAAACCTATGAAAAATGTATCTTTATAGAAAAGAACGGCTCTGACTATAATATTTCTAAGTTTTTCCTAGAAAATCTAGAAAACCAGGATTTTAAGAGAAGTATTCTGGAATTGGTTGAGTTTGGAATAAATAGATATAAGAATTTTTATAACAATAGATATATGAACACAAGTTTTCAATTATATCAAAAATATACCTACGAAGATGTTTGCAGGCTGCTTGAATGGGAAAAAGGAGAGGTTGCACTTAATATTGGTGGCTACAAATTTGATAAAAAGACTAAAACCTATCCAGTGTTTATTAATTATGAAAAGTCAGAAGATATTTCAGATACTACAAACTATGAAGATAGATTTTTGTCACCATCACAGCTAATTGCAATATCAAAAGCAGGTAGAACTGAAAGTTCCGATGATGTTAGACAAGCATATAATGCAGAAAAAGACGGAGTTGAAATGTACTTGTTTGTAAGGAAAAATAAGGATGACAAAATATCAAAGGAATTTTATTTTTTAGGAAAAATAAAGGCTGTAGGATTACCTGAAACCTTTACTATGAAAAATACTAATAAAACTGCTGTGGAAATTAATTATCAATTATATACATCTGTAAGACAGGATATTTATGATTATATAATTTCATAGGGGAAAATCTAGCTAGATGATAATATAAATTCAAATAAAAAGTGGTGTTTGTTTAACCTTATCCAAAGCTTAACAAATGCCACTTTCTTATTTTAAAAATCTATATTTAGTTATGCTTAAGTTTCTCAACTACTAAAATATCTGCTGGCACCCAATTAAGAGTATTCATTTCAGCTTCAGTTAACCATTTAGCAGCATTGTGAGCGTTTAAGTGTAATTCGCCGCTTTTTATATTACATATAAAGCAATGCATTGTAAGATGAAAAGTTGAGTAATCATACTCAATTGTAGTTAAAAATTCATCAACATTAATGTCCACTTCTAATTCTTCCTGAATTTCACGAATAAGAGCTTCTTCTCTTGTTTCAGAAGGTTCTATTTTTCCACCTGGAAACTCCCACATATTTTCAAATTCACCATAGCTGCGACGAGTAGCTAGAATTTTATTATCATGTTTTATAATAGCTGCAACTACTTCTATTGTCTTCATATATATACCCTCCATTTAAACTAATACAATTAAATGTTCTTGAGTATTATAGCACTATAAGTATCTTGGGACAAGTAAAAGTAAGATTCTTTGGTGAATGTGCCATTGATGAGCTACTGGGATCTACTGTGATGTTTCGTTTAGTACTCAGATATCTTGCTGTAGATTTTTAAGCATAAAATAAAAAAGGAGAAGGCGTGCTTCTCCTAAAGAGTCATATGCTTTACTTTTACGCCCTCTACATCCTCTAGTTCTTTTTCAAGGGTATTTACATCTTCTTTCTGTCCTTGGACATGCAAAAGTATAAGTCCTCTATTAGCACAAAAGTTTTCATCTGCTTCGTGAAGTCCAAGTCTAGTCTTTATAATGCAACCATGCTTTGTTAAAACTGTCTGTACCTGTGGAGCATGATCAGCTCTTGGATCAATAGTTAAAGCCATTATAGTAGTTTCCATAATAAAACCTCCAATACATATTTATCTATAGTTTTTCCAAAGGTAAGTAGTCCTATGTACACATGATTTGATGATGTTGTAATTAAAAAGGGCTTACTATGATGTGTAAGTCCTTGATTCAACTATATGCAATAACAAAAAGCATTTAAATAGCAGCTATCACTTTTGTTCTAAAGGACTTGCCCTTACTAGCTTTTTAACATCAGCAGAAGGTTCTCTATATTTTCTCCAGTAAAAAGTTAATGACGAATAAACAATGATTAAAAAGTGCTAAATATTTTTATTTATAAATGAAAGTGTAACACTTTTAATCCTCTTTGCATACTCTGCTAGTAGATAGAAGTAAGTAGGAGAGGTTTAAATGGAAAAAGTTTCATCTAAAAGATTAATTGTTAATTTGGAAGAATACGTTGTTGAAGTAGCTCAGGAAAAAGCCAATATTATGTTTAAAGGAGATCTAGATTGTTATATTAATTGGCTTATATGCAGTAATAATAAGCATGAGATTAAGAAAAAAGTAAAACTCATTGATGAAGTTTTAGAAGCAAAAAAACCACAGTCTATACCTGATACTGTAAAAACTGCTATGTATAATAATGAATGCGATTTTTGCAAAGAGCCTATTTATCAAGGAGAAGAAATTTGTCAGGCAGAAGGGTATGAACATTATATTCATAAAAAGTGCTGCAAGAAAGAAAGTAAAACAAATTTTTAAGCAATTTATAAGGTAGTGTAAATTTATATTCTTTATAAAAATGGTATTTATTCAAGCTGAATAAGTATCATTTTTAATTTTAAGCTTTTTTATAAATATTTTTATTGTTTAAGTTTCTCAACTACTAAAATATCTGCTGGGACTAAGTTAAGACTATTCAATTCATCTTCAGTTACCCATCTAGCGGCATTATGAGCGTTTAGGTGTAATTCACCGCTTATTATATTACAAATAAAGCAATGCATTGTAAGATGAAAATTTGGGTAATCATAATCAATAGTAGTTAAAAATTCATCAATATTAACATCTACTTCTAATTCTTCCTGAATTTCTCGAATAAGAGCTTCTTCTCTTGTTTCTGAGGGCTCTATTTTTCCACCTGGAAACTCCCACATATTTTCAAATTCACCATAGCTGCGACGAGTAGCCAGAATTTTATTATCATGCTTTATAATAGCTGCAACCACTTCTATTGTCTTCATTGATATTCCTCCATTAAGTTAAAAACAAATAAATGTATCTTGAGTATTATAGCACTATGAGTATGGTGGAACAAGTAGTTGCAAAGAATATGCTTCTAAATGAGTACACATAGTTCTTGCATTTTAATTATTCAAATTACACCTTTCATATCATTGAATAAATAAATATTAATTGCAAAAAATTGTGATTGAAGCAACACAGCTTTAGAAACGGTAATATTTAGAAAGGTGGAATATGTATGTCAGAAAATCAAAATTTATCGAGGGGACTAAAAAATCGTCATGTTCAGTTGCTTGCAATTGGAGGTGCAATTGGTACTGGATTATTCCTTGGTTCAGGCAGATCCATTCATTTGGCTGGCCCATCTATTTTATTCGCCTATATGATAACAGGGGTAATTTTATTTTTTGTGATGCGTGCCCTTGGTGAATTATTGCTTTCTAATTTAAACTACCATTCCTTTGTAGACTTTGTATATGATTATCTAGGATCTACAGCAGCATTTATTACTGGATGGACCTACTGGTTTTGCTGGATTTCACTTGCTATGGCTGATGTAGCTGCCACTGGACTTTATATACAATACTGGTTTCCCAATATAGCTCGATGGATTCCAAGCCTTATAGTTCTTGTAATTTTACTAATTATGAACCTTACCGCAGTAAAGTTATTCGGTGAAATGGAATTCTGGTTTGCATTAATTAAAGTTGTTGCAATTTTATCACTAATTATAGTTGGTACATTTATGATTATTAAAGGATTTTCTACAAATGCTGGTGTATCTAGCTTTACAAACCTTTGGAGTCATGGCGGGTGGTTGCCAAACGGTGTAAGTGGTTTTATCCTTTCCTTCCAAATGGTTGTATTTGCTTTTACTGGAATCGAATTAGTTGGTTTAACAGCTGGTGAAACTGAAAATCCAGAATATGTTATTCCAAAGGCTATTAACAATATTCCAATTAGAATTATTATTTTCTATATGGGAGCACTTACTGTTATTATGAGTATATACCCATGGAATTCAATTAATCCAGTTAAAAGCCCATTTGTACAGGTATTTGCTGCAGTGGGAATCACAGCAGCAGCAAGCATTGTAAATTTTGTTGTACTAACATCAGCTGCATCTGCTTGTAACAGCGGTATTTTCAGCACAAGCCGTATGGTTTACTCTCTTGCTAAAAAAAATAATGCGCCTGAGTCGATGAAAAAATTAACTTCTAATCACGTACCTTATAATGCTACAATATTCTCTGCTGCTGTTATCTTGATTTCAGTTATTTTGAACTATATTATGCCAGAAGGGGTATTTGTACTAATTACAAGTATATCAACATTCTGCTATATCTTCATTTGGGCAATTATAGTTATCTGCCATCTAAGGTATCACAAAGCCAATCCTGAACTTGCTGCTAAGAGCAAATTTAAAATGCCACTATATCCAATAATAAACTATGTAATTCTAGCATTTTTTGCTTTTGTTATAGTTACATTGGCACTTAATAATGAAACTCGTGTAGCCCTATTTGTAACACCTGTATGGTTTATACTGCTTTGGATGATTAACAAGAGAATCAAATCAAAAATGAAAAATGAAGAAGCTAGCAAAAAAGATATAGCATAGGTCAATACTATAAGGTAGTTTTTTTATATCTATGGTAAAAAATAATATTTTATTGCATTTTGTGGGATTTATCTATATAATGGATATATAGGTAAAAAATATTTAAACAGGAGGTTATGAATATGTTAAGAACTAGATGGTTCATGCTCGGCAATGTAGGGTTATTTCATAAATTTAATAAATTAAACATTCATGACCTTGGTGTGCATTTTTCAATGTAATTATTTTGTTGCCTTTTGAAATGTATATATGCCATAGGTTGTGCGCCTATGGCTTTTTATTTTAGTAATAAAGGATATTGCCTTTTAAACCTCAATTTCCTATTGCTAATTTTGCTTACAAAGCCGTAGAATTTTATGTTCTTCGGCTTTTTTATTTATAAACTTTTGTTTTATTGAAAGGAAGGGAAGAAAAATGTTTAAAAATTATGTTAAGAAAATGCGGAAATGGGATTCTACTTTTTATACTTGAGTATGCAAAATTTTTATCTCATCAATATTAAGGGGGGGCTTATTATATGAAGAAATTGTTTAAGTTAATTAAGGGAAATAGATTGTTATATCTTGCAGCCATGATGGCTATAGCAATATCTACCTTTCTATCTACACTAGAGCCTATGGTTACTAAAGTAACTATAGATTCAATAATTGGAAATAAACCTTTAGACGTACCAGCACCTATTGCTAGGTTCGTAGTGTTCTTAGGCGGTAAGGATGTATTATGGAGAAATTTATGGATTTGTGCCTTATGTCTTGTTGCAATAACCAGTACAAGAGGAATATTTTTATTCTTAAGAGGAAAGCTCTCCTCTCAGGCTGCTGAAAATATTGCACGAAATATGAGAGAAAAACTTTATGATCATATTCAAAACCTGCCTTATGGCTACCATGTAAAGGCTGAATCAGGAGATTTAATTCAACGCTGTACCTCAGATGTAGACACAGTTAGAAAATTCTTTGCAAATCAAATGGTTGATATAGGAAGGGCAATTTTTATAGTAACTTTTTCACTTATAATGATGCTTTCATTAAATAAAAAGATGACATTGATTGCAATGATTATAGTACCTTTTATATTTATCTTTTCCTATGTATTCTTCAACAAAATAAAAAGTACCTTCGAAAAATCAGATGCTCAGGAAGGTGTACTGACTTCAATACTTCAAGAAAACCTTAGCGGAGTAAGGGTGGTAAAAGCCTTTGGAAGGCAAACCTTTGAGATCGAAAAATACGAAAAGGAAAATGCTAAATATAGAGATTTAACCTTCAAGTTGATTAAATTACTTTCTACCTATTGGTCACTATCAGACTTTCTTTGTATGACTCAAATAGGATTAGTTCTAATGTCTGGTATTTATTTTGCAGTTAAAGGTGAGATAACACTAGGTACATTAGTAGTTTTTAACACCTATGAAGGAATGTTATTATGGCCTATTAGACAGCTAGGAAGAATCCTTTCCGATATGGGAAAAATGACTGTTTCATTAGGAAGAATAACAAATATCCTTGAAATACCTGAAGAGCAGGAGCATGGAAAAGCATTAAAACCAGAGATTCAAGGAGAAGTTACCTTTGAGAATGTAACCTTTGAATATGATAAAGATAGTGAAGTGCTTAATGATATAAGCTTTACGGTAAAGAAAGGAGAAACAGTAGCCATTGTTGGACCTACTGGTTCTGGTAAATCATCACTTATGCATCTTCTATTAAGACTTTACGACTATAATAAAGGTTCCATTAAGATTGATGGCATAGAGCTTTCTGATATAGAAAGAAAATGGATAAGAAACAATGTAGGAATCGTGCTTCAAGAGCCCTTTCTATATTCAAGGACTATAAAAGAAAATATTAAAATAGCAAAGCTAGATAGTGAAGACATTGAAATCGAAAATGCAGCTACGGCAGCAGCAGTACACAATGTTATAACTTCCTTTGAAAAAGGCTATGACACTATAGTTGGAGAAAAAGGTGTTACATTATCAGGAGGACAAAGACAAAGGGTTGCAATTGCAAGAACCCTTATTAAGAAGATGCCTATTCTTATATTTGATGACTCTTTAAGTGCAGTTGATGCTGAGACTGATAGATTAATCAGAGAAGAATTAAAGAAGAAGAGTGCAGACAACACTACCTTTATAATCTCTCACAGAATCTCAACAGTTATGGATGCAGATAAGATTATAGTTCTAAATCATGGAAAAGTCGAAAGTATAGGCACTCATGATGAGTTAGTTAATAAGGATGGTATCTATAAGAGAATATGGGAGATACAAAATTCATTGGATACCTTTGACGAGGAAGATAATAAGGCATGCAATGAGTAAAAGGGGGATGATGTTATGGCTAGAATTGATGAAAATAAAGTAACAGAAAAAATAGATATAGGTATATGGAGAAAGCTCTTTAAATATCTTACAGAGTTCAGAAGAGGACTTGCATTTATGGCATTATTAATGGTAGGAGTTGCAGGCATAGATGCTATTATGCCTCTTCTCACCCGTTATGCCATAGATAATTTTATAGCAAAGAAAACTATGGATGGATTAAAACTTTTTGCAGTAGCTTATTTTAGCATAATTTGCTTTCAAGTATTTAATATAAAAATGTTTATTTGGCAAGCAGGAAAAATTGAAACCCACCTGGCTTATCATATAAGAAAGCTTGGCTTTAAAAGGCTTCAACAGCTGTCTTTTTCTTATTATGATAATTCTTCAGTAGGATGGCTTATGGCAAGAATGACCTCAGACGTAGCAAGACTTAGTGAAATTATTTCCTGGGGACTAATCGATATGGTATGGGCATTAGTTATGATGATTGGCTTTTTAGGAATAATGTTCTACTGCAATGTAAAGCTGACATTAATAAGCATGTGCGTAGTACCTCCCCTATTTGTTATAGGAATGTTTTTTCAAAAGAAAATTTTAAAATCTTATAGAAATGTAAGAAAAATAAATTCTCAATTAACAGCGGATTTTAGTGAAGAGGTGGCTGGTGCTAAGACTACAAAGACTCTTGTGAGAGAAGGAGAAAACCTGAAGGAATTTAGGCAGGATGCCACTAATATGAGAAATTCTGCTGTAAGAGCAGCAATGTTCTCCGCGCTTTTCCTTCCAATAGTCATATCTATGGGAAGCATAGGTACGGGCTTTGCAATTTGGATTGGTGGAAAAAGTGTTATAGGAGGCACCTTATCTTACGGTACCTTTGTAATGTTTATTGCTTATACGGTTCAATTCTTTGATCCAGTAAGCCAGCTGGCTGGAACTATCGCAGAGCTTCAACATGCTCAGGCTTCAGCAGAAAGAATAATCTCTCTTGTAGAAACTGAACCAGATATATGGGATAGAGAAGATGTAATTAAAAAATATGGTGATTTATTTGATGCTAAAAAAGAAAACTGGGAAGAGCTTCACGGTGATATAGAATTTAAGAACGTTTGCTTCTCCTATAAAAATGGAGAAAAAGTACTTGAAAACTTTAACCTTAAGGTTAAGAAAGGTGAAACAGTTGCTCTTGTTGGAGAAACAGGCTCTGGAAAAAGCACTATAGTAAATTTGATTTGTAGATTCTATGAACCAAACAGTGGAGAAATATTGATAGATGGAGTTGACTACAGAGAAAGATCTCTGTTATGGCTTCAATCTAATATAGGTTATGTGCTTCAAAGTCCGCACCTATTTAGCGGAACTGTTAGAGACAATATAAGATATGGAAAGCTTGAAGCAACGGAGGAAGAAATTGAAATAGCAGCAAAGCTTGTAAATGCTCATAGCTTCATAATGAAAATGGAAAAAGGCTATGACACAGAGGTTAGTGAAGGTGGCGGCAACCTTTCAACTGGTGAAAAGCAGCTTATCTCCTTTGCTAGAGCTATAGTAGCAAGCCCTGCCCTATTTGTACTGGATGAAGCAACCTCCTCTATAGATACAGAAACTGAAAGAATGATACAAAACGCTATAGATAAAGTACTCCATAACAGAACAAGCTTCGTTGTAGCTCATAGACTTTCAACTATAGTTTCTGCTGATAAAATCCTTGTAATAAGAAATGGTAAAATCACAGAAGCAGGAACCCACAGAGAATTGATAAGAAAAAAAGGTTACTATTATAACCTGTATACTAATCAACTTCTTGAAGAGAAAGAAATGGAAAGCAAGGCTGTGGTTTCATAAAAACTTCTGCGAGAGTAGAGAACCTTGAAGAGTTTATGAAAATTACACTTAGAACTTGAGGTATTAAGTATTAATATATGCTAAATTATGGTAATATATATAAATAACTAAACTATATCTATTTTAAATTAATTTTATAGGAGGCTGAGGGTTATGGGGATTTTTAATGCTACTGAGTATTCAGTTCAAATGGCTGAAAAGGAATTTGGTAAGCTGCTTGCTCCAGGTGAGAGAATTGAAAGGGCATACAGATTAATTAGGGATACCTTTATTTTTACTGATAAAAGATTGATACTAATTGATGTTCAAGGAATAACAGGAAAGAAGGTTGAAAGCCATTCTATTCCGTATAAATCAATATCACATTTTAGTGTTGAAAGCGCTGGGGTAATGGATTTAGATGCAGAGTTAAAAATATATATCAGTGGTAATATGACTCCAATAGAAAAGACATTCAGCAAAAACCTAAATATATATGAGGTACAGTCAGTATTGGCAGGCTATGTATTAAAATAATTAGAGGCGATTAAAATTATCGCCTCTTTCTTATAGTGAAGGTGTTATTCTATAAGGTAAACTTCATCATTTCATATATTTGTCTACCAATTGGTAACATCTTTCTTGCGTTGATTTTGCCAAAGATCCCGCATATAAAACTTTTTCCATAGTACCACCGGCCATTTCTGCTGCATCCTTTTTAGCTTTAGCATCTCTATCTTTTATCCACTGAAGTTCTTCGTTTTGTAATTTTTTCATATCAGTTGCGGATAACTGAGTTTTTAAAACGCCATAGATTTCATTTAATGCGGTATCCCATTGTTTATATTCTTTATATGCCTCTTGATACATATCATTGGTAGTTGCAGAGGGAGAATTAGCTCCCTTAAACTCTAATTTAATTTTATCTAGTTTAGCTTTGTATTCCTGCTTTTTACTGCCTTGATTAGAGGGATTACTTTGAGTATTGGAACTAGATTGATTATCTGCTATTTTTGTTTTAATGTTGCTTTCGGAAAGTTCATACCAATCTACGTCTTTTTTTTCATTTTGTTTTTTAGTAAAAGAATCAAATGCTTCTTTTGAAACGGGTTTATTATTAATGAAGTAGGATATGGATAAACCCTTAGTGTTTTGACTTGACTTCATATATCCTAATACATCAGTTTCATAGGCATTTGAATTGAATTTCAGTTTTGAACATTCGTTATCATATGCACCGCCTGAACTCCAAAAGGTGCCGTCAACCTTAAGCATTTCTAAACCTCTGTACACTTTAAAGTATCCATAAACTTTACCATTCATATAATGAAGGATTTCGTAAAACTCTGGATGATCACCCGCTGTTAATTCAAGAACAACCTCAGGTATTTTGTCACCATCCATATCAAGTACTGCGAAACGCGTTGCTTTGAAGGTAGTATCATAAAGCTTTTTATTAGTTAAAAAATCCTTCAAATATATATCTTGCTTGTTATCTGTGCTATAAAATTCAGCCTTATTTTGTAGTGCTGCTTTATATGCATTCATTGCTAAATTCTTAGTGTTTGTATTTTCATCTTTGCTATCTGAAGAAGTACTTGTAACTGTAGCTTTTACATCTTCATTATTTGTAGCACTTACAACTGTGGATTCCTTGCTATTTTGCTGTGCAGTATTATCCTTAATAGATTTTCCGCAGCCTGCCAAAAGCATAGGAACTGTGATAATTGCTAAAAGTATTTTTTTATTCATTTTAACCTCCATTTAAAACTCTGCTTTGTTAACTTATTTTATTTTGAAATTTATAGAGCTTATTAAATATATCTTATAGAATTATATATCAAATTTACCTAAAAATAGTTACATAGTAGTTACAAAGCAGGCGTGCCATCAGGAAGCTTAGTTTGGCACACTAAAGTTCCTTTTATCCTGCAAAAGAAAAATTATTTTACTTTCTAGAGGACTATATATCAGAAAACTCTATATTTACTTTTTCTACAGGTGCTGTTTTAAGGTTCAGCTTTTCAGAGTTTTGTTTTTTAGTCTCAGGTAATGTGGCTGGTAAAGTGATAATGAAGGTGGTGCCTATGCCATACTCACTCTCCACTGAAATTGTACCTTTGTGCAGTTCCACCAGTGATTTAACCAGTGATAGACCAATACCGCTGCCTTCCTGTGATCTAGTGAGGGATTTGTCAACTTGGACAAATCTCTCAAATATTGAGTTAAGATCATCTTTTTGCATTCCAATTCCTGTATCCTTTACACGGATTGTAACACTGTCATCACTATCTGTAAGTTCTACGGTGATTGTTGCTCCAGGATTAGAAAACTTTACTGCATTGGAAAGTAAGTTTAGCATCACTCTCTCTATTTTATCCTTGTCAAAGCACATGTATTTTTCTTCAACGTCCGTATCAAAGCATAATTCAATTCCATTGTTCTTGATATAATTAGCAGCTGACATGGTGGTATCCTCCACTGCTGCTACTATGTCATTGTAATTAAAATCCGGTTCTATATAGCCAGATTCAATTTTTGAAATATCTATAATATTATTAACCAGCCGAAATAATCTATAACAATTTTGTTTCATAATCTTAAGGTGTTTTTGAAGCTCTATTTGGTCGGCTGAAATTTTACCATTATCAATGTAAAGCTTTATAAGCTGTATGGTGCTTAGTATAATATTAATAGGAGTACGAAGTTCGTGGGACATATTTACAAAGAATTCGTTTTTCATCTTATCGTACTTTGACATCTCAAGCAGTAACTTTTTCTTTTCTTCTAAAATTTCTTCCTTCAACTTTATTTCTTCAGAGTATACCTCAAGCTTAGCCTGGGATTCTGCTAAATGTACAATGATAGAAAAGAACATACTTACAATGAAGAAAAGCATAGCCCATTGTGTAAAAAATTTTAATTTCACTGTATCAATAACAGTGTACCAGCGGATTAAGTCTATGATTGCAAATACATAGAGTAAAATAAAGTTCATACCAAAGACTCTTTCTATTTTTGTTCCTTTGAACAAAGATTTTACCGTCATAAAGGTTATAGTCATTATTATGCATATTAATAATACATGAAAATACTTCATGGAGTTATATATGGAAAAGATGTGTAAAAGGCTGCCTGCAATGCTAAGCGCTGTAAAAATGGATGTAATTATGGCTAATAAGTTCAATAGGGCTGCAAATTTACTGTTTAGTATACTTTTTAAAAATAAACATAACCAAACAGGCATAAGGTATATAGAAGTTAGATTTAAGTACAGCCAAAGCACAGGAGCATTTAAGAAATACTGCTTTACGCTGGTATTGGAAAGTAACCATATACCAGTAAAAATTGAAAATAGACCTAAATATAATAAGGGTTTTTTATTGTTTCTTAACTTATCTATAAAGGATATTAAAAAGGAGCATATGCCTACAAAAACAAAAAGTCCAACAAGCACTATTGTATCTATATCCTGCTTAAAAAGCTTTTCGGGGAAGCCGCTTTTAGGTCCTATATCAAATTTCCCCAAGATTCCAGTGCTAAATTTATTTAGAGAATACATTCTTATATAAACGGTTTTCCCAGCATAATCCTTTGGAAGAGTTATTATGTGCCAGGATGTACCTGGGGAATATTTATCATTAATAGTATTAAAATCTCCAAATTTGCTTATCAATTTGCCATCTAAATATAATTCAAAGGTTTTATCATAGGTATAAAGTAATAAAGCAGGCTCGTCAACATGATAATCCGAGAGAGTGGTTTTTATCCAAAGATAGTTGCTGTCTATATTACTCTTTCCTTCTTGTGGGGCACTGCAAGGCAGCCAGCTAGTAGAGCTGCTTTTATCTTTTACCCAGACTGGTATACCGGCTTCATCCATAGGAGAATCCCCAACTCTATATTCCCATTTATGATCATCAATAGAACATGAAGTTTTAAGGACTTCCTCTGCATATACAGAATGCACGCTGGCAAAAAGTATAAAAATCACTAAAGCAAAAAACAGTTTCTTCATTAGCAAGTCCCCCTTAAGTATATGTTTATACATATTATATCAAAATTTTACCTAAATTTACATAAGCCGAAATAAATTTGTCGAAATATACCTGGCATAACCCTCTAAAAAATTCATATGGATACGTATATTCAATAGGCGCAAAATATAACACAAGTTACGAAAGAGGTAAAGTATGCTAAGTATTAGAACTAGAAAAAGTAGAAAAAACAAAGTAGTAAAAATTTTGCAGGTTAAGGATTTGAAAATAGACCATACAGAAAATAAAAGCTTTACTGAGGTAGAAGAAGAGCTGACACTAGAGCAGTATGTGAAGGATAGGGATTTTTTAGAGGCAAAGGATGTATATAATATTACTTTGAGCTTATGCGAAACACTGATCAATTTAAATAGTTTAAACTATTCTATTGAGTGCAGTCAGCTTATCCCTTCAAATATTACCATAAATGATAACATGAAAATTTATATAAAGAATTTAGGAGTTTCAAAGTATTTTCATTTAAGCAATAGCAATTCTATGAGTATATCAAGCTTTAAAAGTACATATGATAATCAGCAGAAGCTTGAGCAAATTATAAATACTTTGGGTATACTTATGTATTTTATGGCTACAGGTAAAGAACCAGTTACAATGTTACAGCCGCTTTTAGAGGATAGCTATGGCAGCAATGTAGAAAGTAATCTAAAAAGAATAATACAAAGGTGTTTTCATATTGATATAAAAAAGAGATATGTTTCAATTGAAGAGCTAAATAAAGAAATAATTATCCAACTTATGATAAAAAATAAATATGAAAAGATAGAAAAGTTATGCAGCACTTATAGTGATTCAAGTAATCCTTTAGGTTATAATAGGTTAACAAGGGTACATAAGCGTAAAGCTAAAAGAAACTTTAACACAGTATTATCGAAGATTAACGCTACTTTATCAACATTATTATAAAGTAATAAATAATTTATATTTTAAAATGGGTGAGAGCTTATGAAAATTTTAATTATGAAAATTACACTAAGAGCTTCTTGGGTACATTCCTTAAAGGAAAAGAGAATGGTTGTAAAAAGTATTGTTCAAAAGCTTAAGAACAAATTCAACATATCTGTAGCTGAAGTTGATGAGCAGGATATTCATCAGATCATAGTTATAGGTATTGCTGCAGTATGCGGAAGTTCAGCTCAGGTGGATTCTACAATGGAAAATATAATTGATTTTGTTGAAGCTAATACAGATGCAGAATTAGTTGATATTGCTAGAGATGATGCCATTGGATATTTTGATGATAATAAGCTTAATATTTAAGCTTTACTGTAAATATTGGTGTATAATAGATGTAATATATAATCCTTAAAGTTTTCTGAAAGGGATGAGATAATGAAACCAACAATTTTATTGTTTAATATAACGGATAAAACTAAATATGCCAATATTTTAAAGGCGGCCATGCCGCTTAAGGTGAGAATTAAGAAGGTAGACAGGGAGGATTATCTGCAGCCAATTGGCTATTTAGCAGGTAAGAAGGAAATTGCTTCTGTACCAGAAAAGTACGAAGGTTCAGAGTTTGATGAAGAAATGCTTTTGATTTCTGATTTTACAGATGCAATGCTAAATCAATTGCTGAATGCTTTGAGAAAATCAGCTGTAAAGATTAATTTCAAAGCTGTTTTGACTCAGACTAATGAAAAATGGAACCCAATACAGTTATATGAAGAATTAGGTAAAGAGCATGAACAATTAAATAAATAGGGTAATAAGCTAAGGGGTCTGTGCAATACACAGACCCCTTAACTTCAGCAATTAAATTGCAAACCTCTCAAAGTGAATATTTTCTTTAGGTACTCCTAAACTATTCAAGTTCTTAATTTGAATATCCATCATAATAGGAGGACCACAAATGTAAAAGTCATATTCAAGTACATCCTCCAAATATTTTTTAATAATATTAGTGTCTATATAACCCTTTTCTCCTGTATAAGTATTATCATTTGAAAGAATAGGCACGAATTTAAAATCTTTAAATTTTGATGTATAGTCATCTAACTCATCTTTACATATAACCTCAGATAGATCTCTGGCACCCCACAGCAGCACCACTTTTTTGCTATTATCAGTTGAATTCATATGCCTTAACATTGCTAAAAAAGGAGTTATTCCTATGCCGCCAGCAATAAAGCATATTTTTTTATTTTCAGGTCTTTTTAAATATGAAAATGAACCAAAAGCTCCATCAATATATGCACTATCACCAACCTTTACTTTGCTTAGTTTGTTTGTAAAGTCGCCGAGTTGTTTTACTGTTATAGAAACAAAATCCTGCTCAGAAGGGTCTGAGGAAATAGTAAAGGGATGCTCATCACGTGGGACTTCAAGATTATAGATTCTCACATATAAAAACTGGCCAGGAAGATAATTAAAAACTTTCCCCTGCGATGGCTTGAATTTAAGGGTGACAATGTTATTAGAGTTATTAATAACTTCAGATACAGTATATTTTTTGTTTTTATTAAAATATACCTTAATTATTTTATGATTAAAATATAGCGCAAATGGTACAACAAAATAAATTATTAATATGGTTTCTAAATAAATATTTGAACTAACGGAATATGCAAGTAAAATATGAACTAAGAGAACTATGAGACCTATAAGTGTAATGTTGTGTATCAAAACCTTATATTGATATTTAAGGTTGAGCATCTTATTCAAAAGGCTTCGAATATAATCTGCAGGTTTAAATTTGAAGAACAGTTTATTTATCATCATAAGTATGCTGAATACGCTTATACTAATAAAAATTATAAAGGCAGCATCGCCTAAAGAGGTTTGAAAGGATTCTGAAAAGTAGATTTCTTTTAGCATCTTATGTGTAAAAGCAAAAATTATGGCTAAAACAGCAATTATCATATGGAATCTGTATATTCTGTCCATGCCGAAGAGCCTATCAATAATCTTAGTTCTTGATGTTAATAAAAACTGAAAAGCAAAAAGTACATAAGCTGTTATTCCAAATATTCCAGATAAAATTAATAAGGAATCAGAGTTACTGTTTATAGAAGTTGTAACATAAAAAGTTGATGGTAAAATAGCCGCAAAGATATAAAAGAGAATCCATAATAAACGTTTTGATTTCATTCTAACACGTCCTTTATACTAAAAATAAAATTTTATATTAAGAAATAATCGTTGTTATTTAAATTGTAGTACGATTTGGTAAATAATTCAATAATGTTTTTCCTTGGTTTTCTCCAAGTTTTTACTATATATTTTAATTTAACTAAGAAATAATTGAAATATAGCGTTAGTGGGTGGAAAAAAAACTAGAAAAAGGGGTGTTTTTCAATTATAATATGATTAATAAGTAGGTTTTAAAGATTATGTAATAAGTGGTAGAAATAAGTAAAATAAAAAAGTGTGTTCTTACAAAAAGAGATTTAGTAGGAGAGTTGTTATATGAACAGACAAGCTATAAGAGGAAAAATAGATATGCTACTTAAAGAAGTTGATAAATTAAGATTTATTGATTCGAGACGGGCAATGGAAATTTCAAATGATGCACTTATTTTATGTAAACAAATAGACTACGTACTTGGTGAGAAATTAGCTAATTTTTATATAGCAAACTGTTATTATAATATTGGTGAAAATGACAGTGCATTATCTTTACTACTTGATTCTCTTCATTATTTTGTTAAGGAAGAATTACAGGATCTTAAATGGATGGCATATAATTTACTTGGAATTTTATTTCTTCATATTGGTGATATGGATAGAAGTATGGATTCTCATAATAATGCTCTGGCAGCTGCTGAAGAAATTGATAAAGGGAAAAAATATAACAGTGAATTTAATTCTAAAAAGTCATTGGTAAGAACTTTTAACAATATATCAGAAAATTATAAGGAACTTAAGCAATATAAAGAAGCATTGAATTTCTGTAAAAAGGCATATGATATTGATATAGAATTTGAGTATAGTTTATCACAAGGTATAGTGCTGTTGTCTTTAGGTGAAATATATTATTTAATGGGAGACTATGAAAAGGCAGATAATATTGCTTATAAGTCACTAGAGTATATAAGAAAATATAAGTATATTATAGCTGAGGCAGATGCATATAAATTGATGGCTTTAACCTCATGGAGAAAAGGCAATTATGACAAGGTAGATGAATATTTTCATATCGCAATGAATTTAAATGAGAAAGAAGCAGTACCAGGTTATTATATTGATTCGTTAATAAGTTATTTTGAATATCTAAAAGAACAAAATAGAAGTACTGAAGCTATAGAAGTATTAACTAATGCATGTAATTTATCAATACAATTCAAGTTGTTTGAAAAGACATCTAAAATATCTATTATGTTATCAAAGTTTTATGGTGATTTGGGAGATTATAAAAATTCTTTCGAATACACTAAACTTCATTATGATTATGAAGAATTATATTCAGAGACATATCACACTAATATTATCAATAGTCTAAATATAAAAAAGAAAATTCAGGAGATTGAAAAAGAGAATAATAATCTACAGATTCAAAGGCAATCATTAGAAATGCTCGTTGATAAAATTTCTATAATAAGTGAGTTAGGTCAAAGAATAACCTCCACATTAAATATGGATTTATTAATGGAAATACTTTATTCAAGCATTAAAAGTTTTATGAAATTATCGTATTTTGCAGTTGGTCTTTACGATGAAAAGGATTTTTCTGTGAAGTATTTATATATTATGGATAGGGAACAAAGAAAAGAACCACAAGCTGTGCTAATTAATGAAGGACAAACTATTGTAGGGGAGTGTATCAATAGTAAAGAAATAATTGTAATTAATAATGCAAGAAAAGAGACAAAAAGATATATGGATGAAGCAACATTTGATAGAATGTTAAAATATAAAAACAATGCTGAATTAAATTCACTTATGTTTTGCCCTCTTATTATTAATACAAAAGTTATTGGAGTAATGACAGTACAAAGTGAAGAAGAAGAAGCATTTAATCAATATTATGTGGAAATGCTAAAATCACTGTCTGCATATGCTGCCATTGCAATTAATAATGCTATGAAATCAAAAGAATTAGAAGATCTAAATCAAGTTTTATTGTCTTTGGCTGAAAAAGATCAATTAACTGGCATAGCTAATAGAAGGAGATTTGATGACTATATTGAAAATACTTGGAATGCAAGTATGGAAAAGGGAGATAATTTAGCACTATTTGTTATTGATATAGATTATTTTAAAGAATATAACGATAATTATGGACATTTAGAAGGCGATAAATGCCTAGCTTGTATTGCTAAGGCCTTATCATCTATAAATATCAGACCATATTTTATTGCAAGATATGGTGGAGATGAGTTTATGATTGTGCTGTCAAAATGTTCAAGTGGGGAAGCTATTAAATTTGGAGAATTTATAAAAACTACAATTGCAGTGCTTAACATTCCTCATGAATTCTCAAAAATATCAGATAGAGTTACATTGTCAATTGGTATTGCATGCATGGTTCCTAATGAAGATATTAAACTTAAAGAATTTATAAGACAAGCCGATGAGCAGCTTTATGTTGCTAAAAAACTTGGTAAAAATCGAGTTGTATATCGAGGTTGCTAGGGTGATATTCTAAAACCACTGCATATATAAGAATTAGTAAATTGTATGATATAACTGCATTAATAAAGCTCCTTGTATATTTACAAGGAGCTTTGTATTAAGCAAAAGCATCAACCATGTTGTGATTGTAATATTGTTAAGTCTATTGTATATAATGCTATCAATATTATTTTTAATACCACTAATATCATTATTATCTAAATCAAAGAATCTGCCTATATTATAAGATATTTCACTTGATATTAAGTCTTTAGCATAACTCATATATCCGTTTATGACTTCAAAGGAATTTATTCCGTTCATGCAAATCACCCCTTCAAAAGTTACATCGTTATTTATAACCAAAACTTTAGAATAAATGATAAAATATAGTAAATTAGGTATATATTTATGTTTTGCAATTATATAGTATAATTACTTTATTGGATGTTAATTGAGTATAGTTTGCATTTTAACAAAATATTACTCAGCAGAAAACAGGAAGATTTCCTTCTTTTAAAAATGATATACTTCTAACATAAAATAAATTTGTGTGAGGAGCTGTTTTATAAATATGAGTAAAATTGGTATTATCAACTGTTATAATGAGAGCAGAACATGTTCAAGCTATGGATGCTTTAAAGCTTTTAATAATAGAGAGGGATCCTTTAAAAATTATGATAGTAATTCAGAAGTAATGTGTTTTGTTCACTGCAATGGATGCAGCGAAGATTCTGTGCAACAAGTTTTGGAGAAATCAAGAATAATGAAAAATAAGGGTGTTGATACTATTCACTTATCTACATGCATAAAGCTAAAATGTCCACTGTATAATAAGTTTATTGAAGCTTTAGGCAAGGAAATTGATATTGTAGGATATAGTCATGATGTAGATTAAGCTCTTAAAATTAGAAGTTTATGGAGGCCCTAATATGAGAAATAGTGGCATGATATCTGAGAATGAAAAGTGGAGAGCGGTAATAGATTGTGATAAGCAGTACGATGGATTGTTTTATTACGCAGTAAAAACAACTGGCATCGTCTGCAGACCATCCTGCAGGGCTAAAACACCATTGAGAGAAAACATATTGTTTTTTAATAATATTAGTGATGCCATAAAAGAAGGCTTCAGGCCATGCAAGTTATGCAGACCAGATATAACTAATCATGATTATGAGCCTAATAATGAACTTATTCAAAAGGTAAAGGAAAAATTAGATCAAAACTACAGTGAGCCTCTACATTTAGAGGCTATTTCCTGTGAATTTGGTATTAGTGCAAGTCATCTAACCAGATTATTTAAAAGCTTTTATGGGATTTCTCCAATATATTATATTGTTAAATTGAGAGTAGCTAAGGCAATTGAAATGTTTGAACAGACAGACAGGAGCATTCTTGATATAGCCTATGCTGCTGGCTTTAGAAGCTTATCCAACTTTTATAAAAGCTTTAAAGAACATACAGGGCATACGCCAAATGAATACAGAAGGGGCAGCAATTGATAGCAACATCAATAAGTTTTTAGAGGAATAATGTAATTCACTGCAAGTAGATTTGTATGGATAATGTTGTCATTTGAATATATAATTTATTTTAAGAGAATGGGGGTTTTCACTGTGTATCAAATAGTTGATTATCAGAAGGATGATTTTCATACTACATCTGATCCCAGAAAAATAGATATTGATGCTGTATGTTCACTTCTTGCAAAGTCTTATTGGGCAAATTCTCGAGAGAGAGATACAGTTATTAAATCATTAGAGAATTCACTATGCTTTTCTTTATTTCATAAGGAAAGACAAATTGGGCTAGTGAGGGTTATTACAGATGGTGCTACCTATGCATATTTATGTGATGTTATAATTGATGAAGAGTATAGAAATAAAGGATTAGGAACTTGGTTTTTTGAATGCGTTATGAAGCATCCTGATTTGCAGGATTTAAGAAGGTGGAGCCTTGTTACAAAAGATGCACATGAGTTTTATAAAAAGTTTGGCTTCAGTGATTTAAGTAATCCTGAAAAGTATATGGAAAAGTTCAATGGCTAATGTGGGAAGGGGAATTGGGATGGATAATGAGATTTGCACAGGATGAACTTAATTTAAAGCGTTTAGTTGCAATAGCTTATCCTGATAATAAAAGATCTTGTAATGTTATTGAAAAGTTAGGATTTATATATAAGGGAGAACAAGAACATTTTAATGTAAACTTTTCTTATTATGAGCTTGAGTTAAGTAAAATAAAGGAGAATTAAACATGAACAAAAGAAAGTGGACAAAAGAAGAAATTGAAGAGTATAGAAAAATACATGGCGCTCTTTTTTACTGCAATAAGGAAGATTCTAATTTTTTTATTCCAAAAGCCTATGGAATTGGATTAACAGTGAACTGGGCAAACCCAATTACTTGGATATTCATTTTAGCAATTATACTGCTTATTGTTGTACGTAAATTTTTATAAAAAATTTTATTCTTTTATGGTGCTGCAATGGTACGTCATAGAAGAGTCAATAAATAGTAATTCATGGAGGTCATTTAATGAAAAAAGTATATGAAACTGAAAGACTTATATTAAAGGTATTAGACAAGTCCTATGCACAATTGGTTATAGATTATTATTTAAGAAATAAGTCTTTTTTAGAAGAGTGGGAAGCAGGGAAGAGTGAAGAATTTTATACAAAGCAATATCAAGAGGTACAATTAGCCAATGAGTTATCTAATATTGAAAATAAAAGGTCTTTCAGGTTATGGGTTTTCAAAAAGGAAGATAGTAGTAGAATAATAGGTTCTGTTGGCTTTAACAACATTGTATGGGGAGCATTTCTATCTTGTCATCTTGGTTACAAATTAGATAAAGATGAAATGAATAAAGGTTATATAACCGAGGCAATTCAAAAGGGAATTGAAGTTATGTTCAATGAATTTGGACTACATAGAATTGAAGCCAATATTATGCCTAAAAATAAACGCTCCTTAAGGGTAGTTGAGAAGTTAGGATTTTATAACGAAGGGTTGGCATATAAATATTTAAAAATGAATGGTAAATGGGAAGACCACATACACATGGTTTTATTAAACGATAATATATAATAAAGATTCTTCGCATTGTTCCTAAAGAATTTAATAATCAAGAATTTAGCGTTAACACAACTTAGTAAAATACTACGATGTTAAGGAGGACTTTATGTCAGATATTATAATCAAATTACTTGAGGAGTCAGATGAACAGGAACTTTTTACATTTGAACTTAAAAATAGGGCTTTTTTTGAGAGAGTAGGCTTCCCAAGAGGAGATAACTATTATGAATTAAATAATTTCAATACAATAATAAAGAAGTCAATTGAAGATCAAGAGAAAGGATTAGCATATATGTATTTAATTAAGAATCATACAGGAATGATTCTTGGTAGAATAAATTTATTATCAATTGAAAGAGGAATTTTTAATAAGGCTGAACTGGGCTATAGAATGGGCGAGGAACATCAGGGAAAGGGATATGCAACAAGCGCTGTAAAACTTGTTTTAGATGAAGCAGCCAATAAGCATAAGCTTCATAGGATAGAGGCTGGGACATCACCTAATAATATTGGATCCCAAATAGTATTAATAAAGAATAATTTCCAGTTTATTGGGCGTTTTAATAAATATATCTATAAGAATGGAGAATGGTGTGACAGCATATATTTTGAAAGAGTACTTGATTAAATATATACTGACAAATACGGCTAAGACGCATTCTTCTTATATTGTAACTAAACAATACTTTCATTATCCATATAATCAATTGTTAAGTAGTCTGTATTCATTATGAGTACAGGCTTTTTTTGATAATTAATTACCATAAGTTGTATTATTAATTCATTAAAGTGATAAGGACTTGTAATTTATTCTACATATAAAGGTTTAGTTGCAAGAGCTAAATACAATGTTCAAATATTGTTATGGAACCTGCTATTGAGAATAATAAAGATATAATTTTATATTGCTATTTTTTTACTTGTGCATTAAAATATATTTATCGTTAAAATAATTTTATCGTAAAATATATTTTAAAGGGGTGGTCATATGAACATAAAACTTTTAAGGCATAAAAATTTCTCTCTGCTTATAGCTGGAAAATTTATTTCGTTGTTAGGTACTCAGATGCAGGACTTTGTATTATCATTATATGTACTAAAGCAAACCGGCTCTGCTACATTGTTTGGATCAGTACTTATTGCTGCTTTAATTCCTCAGTTGTTATTTTCACCTTTTGCAGGAGTTATTGTGGATTGGATGGATAGAAAGAAAATAATAGTTTATTTAGATTTATTAAGCGGTACAGTAGTTGGGTTATTTGCTTTTATTTATTTAACTAAAGGAACTCTATCTCTAACTAACATATATGTACTTGTTATTGCACTGACTCTTATATCTGCATTTTATCAGCCTGCAGCAGGAACAATTATTCCTTCAGTTATAGAAAAAGATGATCTGGTGGACGCTAATGGAATAAATTCACTCATAACTAATATGGGTAATCTCATTGCACCTCTAGTTGCAGGTGCCTTATTTGGGTTTTATGGAATGATACCAATATTAGTCCTAAATTCCTTTAGTTTTATTGCAGCAGCTTTTGGAGAAATATTTATAAATATCGATAAAGTAAATAAGATGCCTGAAAAGATTAGCTTTCAAACATTTAAATCTGATTTTGATGAAGGAATAAAATTTATAAAGGATAGAAATATTCTTCTTCAGATAATAATTTTAGCTCCTATCATTAATTTCGTATTTGATCCCCTTTTTTCAACCGGATTAACATACATAACAAAAAAGCTTTTGCAAGTATCGGATTTTGAATATGGTCTGATGCAGATGATAATTGTAGCGTCAATGCTGTTATCTCCATTTATTGCAAGTAAATATGCAAAAAAATATACCCTTGGTAAAATTTTGTTTATTGATGTTCTTATATCTTCTTTATTAATTGGAATAATGGCTGTTGTATCTTCACCAATATTTATCGGCTTGTTCAGCAATAATCTGATTCCTTTTATATGTATTATTTCAGTATGTTTTATTATTGGGATGGTAATAAGTACTGCGAATATAGCATTAAGCTCACTATTTCAAAAAATAGTGCCAATTTCTATGATGGGAAGAGTAGGAACCGTGATGAACACTTTTTGTATGGCAATTGTTCCTTTGGGGCTCTTAATATTTGGATTCTTATTTGATATAATAAGTGCATGGGTTAGCGTATCAATTGCATCATTTATATTGTTGACAGCAATACTTTGCTTTAGGAAAACTTTATTCAACACTAATGACGACATAGAAATTTCAATTGTTACTAAAAGTGAATTTGATGCAATAAAATAGAACATTAATATGTGATATGCTATACTGCTTTGTGTAATAAACTTAAGAAATTTATAATATATAGATTAATTGGAGGATGCAAAGTGGAAGAAAAAAAGGTACTTACAACCATTGAAGAAGTTAAGGCAATTTCAGATCCTTTCAGATATAGAATTTTAACAGCCTTTTATAAACTCAATACCCCTGCAACAGTTAAAGAAATAGCTTCAGAAATAAATGAAGTTCCTGCAAATGTGCATTATCATGTTAAAAAAATGGAAGCATCAGGCATACTGAAACTTGTTTTCACTAGGGAGATAAAGGGTATTATTGCAAAGTATTATGAGCCAACAGCAGAAAATTTTCAAATAAAATGTTCTTCAGACTTGGACACTGTAAGCAATAAACTTATTCTTGCAGAAAAGCAGAGGATGCTGTCCCAAATTTATGATTCAAGTAAAAATATTTTTATTGAACAACTAAGTTATTCATCTAAAAACAACGAAAAGGATCCAGGAACTATAATTTTGGAGGATTTATACCTGAATGATACGGAAGTTCAAGAATTTAAGAAATATATCGAAGGTTTTATTAATAAGCATAAAAAATATCCTGAAAATGTATCAGGAATTAGTAGAAATCATTTATTTGTTAGTTTCTTCAAAGAGAAAAACGAAGAATAGTGACTTCATAATCTTCTTAGCTTTGCAGAAGTACCCTTATGGTGTAAAATTATACTATAAGGGTATATAGAAGAGTATGTTACTCCTTTGAGTTGGAATACATAAACAAAAGATTTAATGAACTTGCTGATTGAAATATATCTCAGACTTCCCATATAAAATAGTGGTTACTCTAAAACTAAAAAAATAGAACAAATGGTGTTCTATTTTTTTAATTTCTTATATGATTAACCTAGAATAGGTTTTATTTATATTCTATGATTCTATTTGAGACCTTTATCAGCTTTACATTTCTTTTCTGCATTTTATCATTAAAAAGTTTACTGGAGGTTTATCTGGGTTCTCCTTATTTATTTCATCAATCTCTATAAAATCTAAAAGCCCATAATTTCCAAACTCTTTCTCTATTGACTTAGAATCATAGAAAAACAGTTTTACCCCATACGTTGTTTCATAATAATTTTCAGCAAGCTTCGTGCCATTACCGTACATTGGAGCTTTTTCTGAAACAGCCGTAAAAATCATATATCCACCTGGTTTTAAATGGTTATAGCAATCATTAATAAACTTTTTTCTTTCATCTTCGTTTAACAAATGAATAAGAGCAAAGCTAACTACACCATCATAGAGTTTATTTTCAAAAGGCATATCTGATACTGACCCATGATAAATTTTATTATTAATTCCATTTTGCCTTGCTATATTAATGGCTGTTTGAGAAATTTCGATTCCTGTAATCTCCATGTTATTATCAATAAATGGTTTTGCATTTCTTCCATATCCAATACCTGGTATTAAGATATCCTTTAGATTATTTTCAGCAAAGTAATCTGCTACTATAACTGCAATGTTTGATGGCTCAAACCCCCACATTGCTTGCTTTTCTACAAAACTTTTTTCCCAAAACTCTGACATATAAACATCTCCTTTAAAAATTTTTATTATTTTACTATTAATATAAATCTTATTGTAGACTAAACATTGTTAACAAGCTGTTTATAACAAAAATATAATCAATTCAATCAAATATATTACAGACTGTATTTATCTATAATTAGAGTATAAAAACACCTATGAAATTAATGCGTTTTTATATAATTTCAAATAGTTTTTTATTTTTAAGATAAGTTTCCATTATATTCGCTGCTTCTTCCATTGCTTTTTGTATTTTGCACGCATGATTTTCATCCATTTCACATGTAAACATAGGGCTACTTCCTTCTGTTGCTTTAATTACATCTAAAAGTGAAATATCTTCTTTGCTTTTACGCAAAATATAACCACCATTTACACCAGGAGTTGATTGAATTATATTAGCTTTTACTAACTGTGTTAAAATCTTTGACAAATAACTCGGCGAAATATTTAAATGGTTTGCCAAAGGATGCAAACTTAAATTATCTCTTTTATCATACTTAATCATATATGCAACTATATGTAATGCATAATTAGTAGCTTTGGTATACTTCATATTAATCCTCCATGTACCATTAATCAGATATTACAGACTGTATTTGTCTATAATATACCCATTCATACTTTTAGTCAATACTTATTAATGATTAAGTAACTTTTATTATGTTTTTTATCGAAACCTATAAATTCCAATTTGTAGAGTTGAGGTAACTTTATTTTGGCTTCAGTTCAGTTTGAACGTACTTAAATCATAACATATGGCTGATATGCAATAGTATTGATAGTTAATTACCATAAGTTGTATAATTAATTATTAAAGTAATAGGAAATTGTAATTTATTGTGAAGTAATAACTACTTATTCACAAATTGATAAACAAGAATTTATGTAGGCTTTAGTGATGCGCTCATGATTAAGACGGTATCAATATAAAAATACTAAGGAGGATATATGTTATGGCACGCGTTAAGGCAAATGGAATACAAATTGAATATGAGGTTTTTGGAAAGAAGACAAATCCTACAATAGTGCTTATTGCAGGAAATGGTGCCCAGTTAAATTTTTGGGAACCAGATTTTTGTGAAATGCTTGCAAATTATAATTTACAAGTTATACGCTTTGATAACCGCGATGCTGGATTGTCTACAAAATTCGATGCAGCTGGTATTCCTGATATGAAAAGAATATACCAGGAGGCACAAGAGGGAAAACCAATTAAAACAGCATATACATTGGAAGATATGGCTGATGATGTAGCTGGTTTGCTAGATGCATTGGAAATAAAGAAGGCTCACATCTGTGGTGCTTCTATGGGAGGCACCATTGCTCAGGTTTTTGCCTATAGGCATCCTTCGCGTATATGTAGTTTAATTTCTATTATGTCATCTACAGGTAATCCGAATAATCCACAAATATCACCAGAAACATTGGCGATTGTTACAGCAACACCTCCAACTGAACGGGATGCATATATTGATTATACTTTACATATGTGGAAAAATATTTGGAGTAAGGGATTTCCTTTTGAAGAAGAACGTGCAAGGCGGTATTGTGAAGAAAGCTATGATCGTTCTTATTATCCACAAGGAGCTGTACGCCAAAATGCAGCGTTAGTTGCTAATGGTGATAGGAGACAACACCTTTCATTATTAACAATTCCGACATTGGTGATTCATGGAACAGCAGATGTATTGTTTTCTGTGGAAGCAGGAAAAGATACAGCACGCACAATACCTAATGCTAAATTACTTTTGATAGAAGGAATGGGACACGATATGCCTAAGGGAACATGGAAATGCATAGTCGAAGCTATTGCAAATCAGGTAAACAACACATCTCATTCATGCTAATGGAAAGGTGTAATCCTGTTTATTATGTGCACAGAAAATAGATTGATTATTATCACAAGTTCCAATTTGTGGTTAAGAGTTATTTCACATTTTTCATATAAACCGTCGCATTGGTAGGTCAATGCGATGGTTTATATAAGAATACAAGATAACTGAATAAATAGTAATTTGTATCGCAGATTTTAATAGGACTTATAGGAGGAAATAGCATGGTATTAGAAACTCAGAGATTAGTTTTAAGAGAAATGACACAAGCAGATTTTCCGACTCTTTGTAAAATTTTACAGGATGATGATGTAATGTATGCTTATGAGGGTGCATTTAGCCTTGATGAGGTTCAAGGATGGCTTGACAGACAAATTGAACGATATAAAGAATTTGGCTTTGGCCTATGGGCAGTTGTTCTGAAAGAAACGGGTATAATGATAGGACAATGTGGGTTGTCAATGCAAGATTGCAACAACAACAAGGTATTGGAAGTCGGATATCTTTTTCAAAAAGATCACTGGCATCACGGATATGCAAGTGAGGCCGCAATCGCCTGTAAGGAATATGCCTTTGATAAGCTGAATGCTAAAGAAGTATATTCTATTATTCGAGATACAAATATACCGTCACAAAACGTAGCCATGCGAAATGGAATGACTTGTGTAGATAAATTCATCAAGCATTACCGGGGCATCGATATGCCTCATCTTCTATTCTATGTTAAGAAGATATTATGAGTATAATACGAAATGGGATAAATTTCAATTGTTTAATTGAACATAACTAGGATAATATGTATTTTAGGTACTCGTATTTTTGAATTTGTTACATTATTTGTATTGGAAAGTAGAGAACATCTATTTCTATTAACGTCCTACTACCCATATAATCAATAGTAAAGCAGCCTGTAATCATAATGAGTACAGGCTTTTTTATTGATAATTAATTACTATAGGTTATATAATTAATATATTAAAGGAATATGGACTAGTAAGATAGTACGAACATTATTCAATCAAATAAGAGAGATATACATTGAATAAATCCTAATATATATTGCGAATTTTAAGGTGGTAAAAGAATGAGAATATTTCAAACATGTTTTTTTATAATTGGAATCATATTCTGGTTAATAATAGGACTTATAATAGCACTAAATTCTAATTGGATTTTAGGCATTAAAAAAAATGCAACGAAAGAAAAATATAAATATAATTATTTAGAAAGTTTTTCTAGAAGAAAGGTATGGGATATAAGTAGGGTTAGCCCATGGAAAGTTATTTGGTTTATAATCGTTATGGGCATAACAATTTACTTTCTTAAACCGAACCTTCTTGATATTCCTCAATTAATAACTGGAAAACTAAATTATGTCACTGGGGAAGTAGTAGAAATAAAACATTATAGCAAAGACCCAACAGACTATGTTTATCTGTCTACAGGAGAAGAGGTTGAATTTTTCTTTTCATCTGGTGTAAGTAAATATGATTCTTATAAAATAGGATATCTAACCCATACCCATAAAGCAATTTATTGCGAGAAAATCGTTTTGGGCAGTAATAATGAAAAGGCAGGAAAGGTTATAGGGTTCCCTTTTAAAGATATCTTGTTGTTCCTTGCTATACTAGGTGCAATAATCTTTTTAGCATTTATTTCACCATTTATTAAATTTAAAGTATTCATACCAACAACTATAATTGCCATTCCGACATTTGCTTATTATTTTACGAAATATGGAATGCAAAATGGTATTTGGGTTTCGGTTAAAAATGAAGGCATATTTGGTTTAGTTATGAGCATTATATTTTCAATAATGATATTTTTTATGTATTTACTTGAAAAACGAAAGTCTGATGATTTCTATAGAACTTATTTATGTGCGCAATTATTTTCGATTTGTGAATTAGGATTACTTATATGTTTAGTGTTTAATTTGGACTAAATAAACTAATACTAAAAGAATATTTTTGAACTATATATCAGATAGCTATTTCACAGTATTGCTTGGTTTTCAAATGACAAGGTAAATTCTAATTACTTCGCATTCTTTTTATATTGTAACTTACCAACAATTGTAGCTTAAAAATATTTGAACTATTTGTCAACTTCTCATTATCTATATAATTAATTCTTAAGTAGCCTGTATTTATTATGAATACAGGCTTTTTTATTGATAATTAATTACCATAAGTTGTATAATTAATTATTAAAGTAATACGGACTTGTAAATTATTGCGAATTAAATGGAGGATGTTATATGGCACAATTTTATTTAGTTAGACATGGACAACCAGATTATAGCCCATGTGATGAAAGAGGATATATAGGACATGGCAAAGATTTGGCGCCTTTATCAAAAGAAGGTATAGCACAAGCATTGGCAACAGCATTAGACCCGAGATTAAAAAGTGCAGATATTATTGTATCTTCCCCATATACAAGGGCTTTACAGACTGCTGCAATTATTTCTCAAAAGACAAATATTGATATAACAGTAGAGATGGACTTACATGAATGGATGCCTGATTTAACCTTTCAATATCGTGTATTTGAAGAATGTTTAGACTTAACAAAAGATTTTAATAATCATAAAGGTATCTATCCTAACGGAGAGACAAGACGATGGGAAGACTTAAATTCATTAAGAAGTAGAGTTAAAAAGGTTGCTGATAAGTACGCTAATTATAATAAAGTGATAATGGTATGCCATGAAATGGTTATAAGAACATTGACATATGCAGAAAGAATTGCCCCTGGTGAAATAATTGAGTGTCATTATGAAATAGGAAAAAGTGATGAACTTTATTCTTTCGCATAATAAACAAGAATTAATTCACAACTTTCTTATATTACGTCTCATTGGAAGTCTATTAACAATTAAAAATCATGCTTTATTGAGTGAGGTTAAAGGAAATGGCAAGAGGAATTATTATTTTTGGTTCAGCTGGTTCTGGAAAAACAACATTGGGAAAATTGGTTGCAAAAAAGCTTGATTTTCCTTATTTCGATATAGACGATTATATTTGGAGAAAAGATACAGATCAACCTTTTACCATTATGTATACTCACGAGGAAAAAATCAACAAATTGATGACAGATATATCAAAAGGAACTCATTTTGTGATGGCGGGCTCTATGGATAGCTTTAATCAACCATTTGTCCCATTATTTGATTTAGCAATACATATTACAGCTTCCATTGATATTAGAATTGCCCGAATTAATAGGAGAGATTATGAAGTATATGGAGAGAGAATTATGGAAGGTGGAGATATGTATGAAGGACACTGCCGTTTTCTTGATAACTCAGCAAGATATGATACCGATGGTTCTCCATGTATGAGTAAGCATGCACAATGGGCTAATTCGTTACCTTGCAAAGTATTTCGGCTAAATGGAGATGAGGACTTAAATAA